>ONLO01000010.1 GCA_900318715.1 uncultured Eubacteriales bacterium
AATCTTTTCTGTTACAATAGGGGTTGGATTTACATTTTTTTCGGAGGTACGAAATGAAACAGTATTCCAAAAATCCGAAAATGCGGCGCCGGCGGATCATCTCGCTGTGCGCTGCCACCCTGCTTCTCCTTCTTGCGCTGATCCTTCTCATTACCGGGGTCCGGTCCTGCATAAAGCACACCAAAGCGAAAAACAATGCGGAGAAGACCGAAGTTGCCGCGGTTGCGGAGGAGGCCTCCCAGACGGCCGTCAAGGGGCAGCCGGCCAAGGCCACCCTTCTCAGTACCGGGGACTACCTCATCCACAAGGAAATCTTCACCAACGTCCAGAAGAGCGACGGCACCTGGGACTTCGACTCCGTCTTCAACTACGTCCGGGACGAGATCAAAGCCGCCGACTTCGCCGTCTGTGACTTCGAATTCAGCATTATTGACGGCACGGACTACTCGTTCTACCCGCTGTTCCGGCTGCCGGCCTCCACGGCGGATGCGGTGAAGAAAGCCGGGTTCGACTTCTGCATTACGGCCAACAACCACATTGGGGACGACCGCGAAGAAGGCGTATACCGGACCATCAAGACCCTAAACAAAGCCGGCCTCAAGACCACCGGCGCCGTCCTCAAGCCGGAGGACAAGCACTATCAGGTGGTTGAAGTCAACGGCATCAAGATCGGCATGGTCAACTACACGTTCGGCACCGTGGACGACAACGGGCTCAAGGCCCTCAACGGCAACGCGCCGCTGGACGCCACCTGCTCCGCCTGTGTCAATGTCTTCCAGAACGAGAAACTGGACGACCTCTATGCGGAACTGCAGGACTGCTACGACGGCATGATTGCCGACGGCGCCGAAACCTGCATTGCCTACATGCACTGGGGCAATGAGTACCAGCTGACCGCCAGTCCCGTCCAGGAGGCCGTGGCTCAGAAACTCTGCGACATGGGGTTCAGCACCATCATCGGCGGCCACCCGCATGTCATTGAGCCGTCTGCCGTCATTACCAGTGAAAACGGCAACCGGGCCTTCTGCATTTACTCCACCGGCAACATGGTCTCCAACCAGCGCCGGGAGTACATTCCGGAGGCCAATGGCTACACGGAAGATGCCATCTTCGTCTACACCACCTTTGAGCGGGACAACGACGGCAACGTCACCCTGAGCAAAGTGGATTACACCCCGGTCTGGATGAACAAGTATACGGCAAACGGTGTCCAGAACTACCGTCTCATTCCGCTGTCCGACCTGTCCAAGCCCTCCGAGTACGGCCTGTCCGGCAACGCCCTGGCAAACGCCAAAGCCTCCAAGGACCGCACCGACGGCCTGGTAGCCGAAGGCTTCGCCGCTTACAACAAAGGCTGAACAACCGCAAAAAGAGACCCGTGCGTAAAGCACGGGTCTTTTGCTGTCTCTGAGACTATTTGCGCTCGGCAACTTCGGCCTGGACCTTTGCAATGAACTCGTCCAGCGTCATGGTCTCGGTTTCGCTGGTGTCACGGCTGCGGACAGCCACGGTGCCGGCCTCGGATTCCTTCGGGCCGAGGACGAGCATGTACGGAACACGGTCGACCTGCTGGGCCTCACGGATCTTGTAGCCGATCTTCTCGCCGCGCTCGTCGAGTTCGACGCGCAGACCGGTCTTCAGGATCTTGTCATAGACTTCTTTGGCGTAGTCCATGGTCTTGTCGGAAACCGGCAGGACCTTGATCTGCGTCGGGGCCAGCCAGGTCGGGAACTTACCGGCGTACTGCTCGGTGAGCATGCCGATGAAGCGCTCGAAGGAGCCGAATCCGGCGCGGTGGATCATAATGGGACGCTTCTTCGTTCCGTCCGAATCCGTGTACTCCAGCTGGAAGTTGAGCGGCAGCTGGAAGTCCAGCTGGATGGTGCCGCACTGCCAGGTCCTTCCAAGGCAGTCCTGGAGGTGGAAGTCAATCTTCGGACCGTAGAAGGCTCCATCGCCCTCGTTGACGGTATACTCCATGCCCATGGAATCCAGAGCGGTGCGCAGGCCTTCGGTGGCCAGCTCCCAGTCCTCATCCGAGCCCATGGAGTTTTCCGGGCGGGTGGACAGCTCCACCTTGAACGGGAAGCCGAACTGCTTGTAGTAGTCGGTAATAAGGTGCGTAGTGCTCGTGACCTCTTCGGTAATCTGGTCCGGGCGGACATACAGGTGCGCGTCGTCCTGTGTGAAGGCGCGGACACGGAACAGGCCGTGGAGGGCGCCGCGCAGCTCATGACGGTGGTCGTGGCCGGCTTCCGCCAGACGGAGCGGCAGGTCGCGGTACGAGTGCAGCTGGCTCTTGTAGACCAAGCAGGCACCCGGGCAGTTCATCGGCTTGACGGCGTAGTCCTCGTCGTCAATGAGCGTCGTGTACATATTGTCTTTGTAATGGTCCCAGTGGCCGCTGGTCTCCCAGAGTTTGCGGGACAGGATGGTCGGGGTCTCAATTTCCTCGTAGCCGTACTCCGCCTGCTTCTCATGCCAGTAGTCCATGAGGGCGTTCTTCAGCTTCATGCCATTGGGCAGCCAGAACGGGAAGCCCGGGCCTTCGTCGACCATCATGAAGAGCTGCATTTCCTTGCCGATTTTGCGGTGATCGCGCTTCTCGGCTTCGGCAATGAGGCGCTCATACTCGGCCAGTTCGTCCTTGGTCCGGAAGGCAACGCCGTAGATCCGGGTCAGCATTTTGTTGTTGCTGTCGGCACGCCAGTAGGCGCCGGACACGGACGTTACCTTAAAGGCTTTGAGGGCCTTGGTGTAGGTAATGTGAGGGCCGGAGCACATGTCAATGTACTCGCCCTGCTGGAAGAAGCTGATTTCGGTGTCGTCGTCGAAGTCGTCAATGTGCTCGAGCTTGTACTTCGCGTTGCGGTCCGCCATGAGCTTCTTGGCTTCGTCACGCGGGAGGATGAACGACTTGAAGGGCAGGTTTTCCTTCGTAATCTTCTTCATCTCCGCTTCAATTTTCTGAAGGTCTTCCTCGGTCGGTTTGACGTCACCGAGGTCGACGTCGTAGTAGAAGCCTTTGTCGGTAGCCGGTCCGAAACCGAAGTCGGCCTGCGGCCAGATGCGGGCAATGGCCTGCGCCATAATGTGGGCGGCCGAGTGGCGGAGGGTGTCCAGCTCCAGTTCTTCCGGGCATTCGGATACCGCGCCGTGGGCATCAATAATTTTCATGTCAGGATAGTCTCCTTTTCCGGTATTTGGGGTACAAAAAAAGCACCCCTGAAAAAACGTTTCCGTTTCGTTCAAGGGTGCTGGATTTCCAACACGGTTCCACCTTGAGGTTTCACTCTTCGGCCCTCTGACGCGGGCCAGGCCGGCGGCACTTGTTTCGCACCGCTGCTCGGGAGTGGTTTTCGTTCCGCCGTTCACCGGAACGCTTCCAGCCAAAGGCGTTCCTCTCTGTGGGTTTCGTGGCGTAACTACTTTCTCCGTCGTCGCATTTCCCGTCCATTTTACGGCAAGGAACGGCTAAAGTCAAACTAATCCTCGGTGTGGCGCAGTTTTCGGAGAATGAAATACCCGGTGCCGGTTGCAAGACCCACGCCGACGGACAGAAGGATCCGCGAACCGTCTCCGGTGTTCGGGCTCTGTGCCCGGCGTACGGTGACCGGTGCGGAGGTGCTCCGGGGCGTTGTCGGAGCCGCGGTGGCAGACGGCCAGGTGCGGACCGAAGGCGTCGTCTGCGTCGTCGACGGCTTGGTCGTCGGGAAGTCAATGGTCGAGGGTTCCGTCGTCAGATCCGTGGACGGCTCCGTGGACGAGCTGCTGGAGCTCGGAGAACTGCTCGAACTCGAAGAGCTGCTGGAACTGGACGAACTGCTCGAAGAGGAGCTGGAACTCGGCTTCGGCACGTCCGGTTCCGTGGACGAGGAACTGGAGCTGGAACTCGACGAACTGCTCGAGCTGGACGAGCTGCTGGAGCTCGACGAACTGCTGGAGCTCGACGAACTGCTCGAGCTGGACGAGCTGCTCGAACTCGAGGACGGTTTGGTGGTCGTCGGCTTGTTGATGAAGCAGTGGGACGCCGCATCATTCTCCAGCGTCGTCAGCGCATTGCTCGACTCGGTTATGGTAACCGGATACACCCTGGTGTCCAGCTCGAACCCGGACGGCGCTTTCGTCTCCCGGACGAAGTAGGTGCCGGGGTCCAGTCCGTTCAACGTATAGACGCCGGTCGGATCTTCCTTCATGGTGCCGGCCTCTTTGTCGTTCGCTTCCTCATACTCCCCGCTGCCGTCCGTGTCGGCATAGACCTGGAACGTAGCACCGGACAGTTTGTGGTCCGGGTAGTCCTTGTCTACTTTCGTCAGGGTTATGCCGAAGGTCTTCTTCTCCACAGCGTTCAGCCTGGCATAGGCATTCTGGGTATCCGTTGCGGACTGCCAGTAGCAGACGACATCCTGCAGGCCTTCGCCGGACTTGCTGAGAATACCGTCTCCCCAAATGACCATGCCGGGAATTTCCACGGATGCCGTGGCGGTCAGGAGAACGTCCTTCAGCGGCTTGGACGACGTCACGGTCAGCTTGTTGCCGCTGACGCTGAGGTCCGCGTCCGGTGCACTGAGCTTGAATTTGCCCAGAACATTGTTGCTGTCCGTCAGGACAGCGGTGTACTGTTTCGCCTTGTAGTCGTAGGTCATCTGGGCGGCCGGGGCGCTGCCGGCGTCCCGGTTCATAAAGCTCGGAATCTTCACGCCCTGCGTAACGTCATTGACAATTTTCGTATACCAGTTGCCCACTTTGGTGGCAATGGGCGACGAGAAATTGATATATTCAATGCAGAAATTCTTGCCCTGGTCACCCGGGTTGACATGGCTGAAGTCCGCCCGCCGTTCCCCGACAATGACTTCCCATACGAGGACCTGGGTAGCCAGATATTTGGCCAGTTCTTCGGACCCGGCTGCGTTCTGCGTGACCCAGGTGTCCACGTTCACGTTGCCGCGGTATCCGTACTGCAGGACCTGCGCAATGAGCGCCCTCTGCTGGTCTCCGTTCAGAAGACCGTTCCCGGGCAGGCTGTTCCAGTAGTTCCGGGTGTTCTGGGGCATCAGTACGTTTCCGGAATGCAGGCTGGCCGGCGGCTCCAGGCAGTAGCAGGCCACGCCGTTCCAGTCGTAGCCGGCTTTGGCCGTCAAGTGCGTCTCCGCGCCGTAGGTCCAGCCATTCAGGAATGTCAGTTTGCCGTGGCCCCAGTTTGCGTTGCCGGCCTGTGCATCGGATTCACGGGGAATATCCGCCAGGTAGACCGTGACCTGGTTGTCGGCCGCCAGGGCATACAGCCCCGCGCCGCAGAGCGCCGTCAGACACAGGACGCTGAGCAATACCGCCAACAGGCGTTTGCCCGGGTACCGTTTGCGGTTGATCAGTTGTTGCATAGAAACCTCCTGAAAAGATTTGAAAAACCAGTGCCGGAGAATGAGTTTGAAGTGTCATACCTTTAGTTTGAGTGCCGGGGGGCCAACATTGATGGGGTCTCAACGCCGCTCCGGCACTGGTTTTCAAGTGTATTCAGCTGGCAAACTCAATCCGGGTTGCCGTAATAGTAAAGTGGGAGCGGGTCTTGCCCTCCTTGTCCTTATAGAGTTCGTTGTTGAACGAGCCCTGCAGCATGACACGGCTGCCTTTGTGCAGATACCCTTCCGTAAACTCCGCCAGGCGCTCCCAGCAATGGACATCATAGAATTCGCCGTTTTCCTTGTCCGTGTCATTGTTGGCAACACGGAAGTTGGCAACCGGGACCGAGTTGTCTCCGACCTTCTTCACTTCGGGGTCGGCCACAAGCCGGCCGGTCAGTACAATTGCTTTCACGCGGGATCCTCCCTTTCCAATCAAATGGTTCCGGCCGGTTCGTCCGGCCGGTTCGTCCTTCACCCTACGGCAAAACGGGTCCAAAAATCTCGCATTTTGCCCGAATGGTCAAAAAATAAGCATCAACGGTACCGTTGGTTCCGTTGATGCTTGATTTTATATGCCGCTCATTCCGGGCGCCCCGCCGGGCAGCCGCTTACATGAGTTCGCAGATGTCGTTGGCAAAGGCAACCGGGTCGTCCACGTTCAGGCCCTCCATGAGCAGCGCCTGTCCGAAGAGCAGCTTGCTGTAGAGCGTGACCTTGTCCTTGTCGCCTTCGGCGTACAGGTTCTTCATCTTCTCAAAGATGGGGTGTCCCGCGTTAATTTCCAGGACCTTCATGGCCTTGATGCGGTTGTCCGGGTTGGCCTGCTGGGCCAGGACCTTTTCCATGTCAATGGAGAGGCCGCCCTCGGAGGACAGGAACACCGGGTGGCTCTTGAGGCGGGTGGTGGCGCGGACCGCTACCACTTTGCCGTCCAGGGCTTCCTTCATGAAGTCGAACAGTTCCTTGTTCTCCTCGTCCGCCTTCTTGGCCTCCGCCTTTTCCTCTTCGGTGTCAATGCCGAGGTCGTCGTCGGAGACGGAGCGGAACTCCTTGTCCTTGTAAGACCGCATGGTCTTCAGCGTGAACTCGTCGAGGTCCTCTGTGCAGTAGAGCATTTCATAGCCCTTGTCCTGAAGGCGTTCCACCTGCGGGAGCTGGCGGATCTTCTCAATGGATTCGCCGCAGGCATAGTAGATGTACTTCTGCTCTTCCCGCATGCGGTCCACGTACTCGTCCAGAGTGGAGAGCTTGTCCTCGCTGCTGGTGTAGAACAGGAGCAGATCCTGCAGGAGTTCTTTGTTCCGGCCGTAGTCCACATAGGAGCCGAACTTCAGCTGCGAGCCGAACTCGCCGAAGAAGGTCTCATACTTTTCCCGTTCGTTGCGGAGCATGGCCAGCAGCTCGTTCTTGATCTTCTTTTCCAGAACGCGCTCAATGACCTTGACCTGATGGTCCTGCTGCAGCATTTCACGGGAAATGTTGAGCGACAGGTCCTCGGAGTCCACCAGACCGCGGACGAAGTTGAAGAAGTCCGGCAGCAGGTCTTCGCAGGAGTCCATGATGAGGACGCCGGACGCATACAGTTTCAGGCCCTTTTTGTAGTCGCTGCTGAAGTAGTTGAAGGGAGCCTTGCTTGGAATGAAGAGCAGCGCCGTGTAGGTGGCCGCGCCCTCGGTCGAGGAGCGGATGATCTTCAGCGGCGGGTTGAAGTCGTAGAAGTTCTGGTTGTAGAACTGGCTGTACTCCTCGTCCGTGACCTCGGACTTCTGCTTCTTCCAGATGGGAGACATGTCGTTGAGGGTCTCAAGGTCCTTATAGTCCTCGTACTCGTCTTCCGTTCCCTCTTTCTTGCGCGATTTAGTCACCATCATCTGGATGGGGTACCGGATATAATTGGAGTACTTCTTGACAAGGGAATGCAGCTGGTATTCGTCCAGATACTTGCTGTAGTTTTCGTTTTCCGTGTCGGCCTTGAGGGTGACAATGACGGTGGTGCCGTGACCGGGGCGCTCGTCTTCCTTAATGGTGTAGCCGTCGGCGCCGCTGGAGGTCCAGCGCCATGCCTGGTCCTCCCCGTAGGGTTTGCTGATGACTTCCACTTTGTCCGCCACCATAAAGGCCGAGTAGAAGCCGACGCCGAACTGGCCGATGATGTCAATGTCCTCGGCGTTCTTGACGTCGCTCTCCTCGTCCGCTTCTTCCGCCTCGTTCTTGAAGAGGCGCGAGCCGCTCTTGGCAATGGTGCCGAGGTCGGCTTCCAGGTCGGCCTTGTTCATGCCGATGCCGTTGTCGGAAACGGACAGCGTGCGGGCCTCTTCGTCATAGGCAATCTGAATGGAAAAGTCGGCGCGGGAAAGACCGGAAATGCCCTCGGTGAGGGACTTGTAATAGAGTTTGTCCATGGCGTCCGACGCATTGGAAATAAGTTCCCGGAGGAAGATTTCCTTGTTGGTGTAGATGGAGTTGATCATCATATCCAGCAGACGCTTGGACTCTGCTTTGAACTGTTTCTTAGCCACAAAAACACTTCCTGTTTCAAAACTTTAGCACTCGTTTCTTCCGAGTGCTAACCTAGTAATTATTATAGACCATTATTAAGAAAAAGCAAGGGTTTTCACCGGTAATTTTTTCAATTATAATGAGGACATCCCGGGAGGTGACCGTTATGGTATGGGAGTATTCGTTTTTGTCATTCCTGCAGGCGCATCAGACGGCGGGCATGTCCTCGCTGATGGGGTTTCTTTCGTTCCTTGGATATGCCGATCTGCTCTGGATCCTTTTGGGTGTTCTGCTGCTCCTTCCGCAGCGGTCCCGGAAGACCGGCGCGCAGGTCCTGGCGGCCCTTCTTGTGACCTTTGTGCTCGGGAACATCTTCCTCAAACCGCTGTTTGAACGCCCAAGGCCATTTGAAGTCTACCAGGCACTGATTCCGCTGTTTGACCGGCCGGACTCCTTCTCGTTCCCGTCCGGACACACCATGGCGGCGTTTTCCGCGGCCACAGCGCTCTTCTGCAACGAGCGGGCCGGCGGCACAGCCGCCCTCTTGCTGGCAGCGCTCATCGGGTTCTCCCGCATGTACAACCTGGTCCACTACCCCACCGACGTCTTCGCCGGCATGGTCATCGGCATTGGCATTGGCCTGCTGGTCCATTTCCTGTTCACACGCCGGAGGAAACCCGTAAACGAACCAAAAAAAAGCAGAGCCTGACGGCTCTGCTTTTTCTTTACAGTTTTCCGAAGCACTGGACCCAGTATTTCCTGCCGTTGGACGCCTTGTAGCAAGCAATGCCGACCGCGTTGAACTTCTTGCTCAGCATGTTGCGGCGGTGTCCCTGACCGTCATACTTTTTGTCCTCTTCTTTCCAGTTCTTCATGACCTCGCTTACCGAATTCTGTCCGTTGGCAATGTTTTCGCCCTTGGCGTTCATGTTCGGATAGGCGGTGAAGCAGCTCTGTCCGTTCGGACGGGTATGGCTGAACCGGACGGAAATTTCCTTGGCCCGTGTTTTGGCCACTTTTTCCAGCTTCGTGCTTCTCTTCAGTTTCCCGAGCTTGTTGCTCGAATTCGTGTTGAATACCGTACGCGAGACATTGTTGGAATTCCAGTACCAGACGCCCCGTGTCGTCCGGAAGTCGTTGAGGGCGGTATACGCCGACGAAACGTCCGAGTAACCGGTGGCAGCTGCGGAT
>ONLO01000159.1 GCA_900318715.1 uncultured Eubacteriales bacterium
AGGATCCGAATCGCCCCATCGGCTCCTTCATCTTCCTGGGGCCCACCGGCGTGGGCAAAACAGAACTGTGCAAGGCGTTGGCCGAGGCGCTGTTCGGAGACGAGAACAACATGATCCGTATCGACATGTCCGAGTACATGGAGAAGTTCTCCGTGTCCCGCCTCATCGGTGCGCCTCCCGGCTACGTTGGCTACGACGAGGGCGGCCAGCTGACCGAAGCGGTCCGGCGCCGCCCGTACTCCGTCGTGCTCTTCGACGAAGTGGAGAAGGCCCACCCGGACGTGTTCAACGTTCTGCTGCAGGTCCTCGACGACGGGCGCATTACGGACTCGCAGGGGAGAACGGTGGACTTTAAAAACACCATTCTCATCCTCACGTCGAACCTCGGCTCCGAATTCCTGCTGGAAGGCATTACGCCCGATGGCGAAATTTCGGCGGACGCCAAGGCCCAGGTGGACCGGCTCTTAAAGAGCAGTTTCCGGCCGGAGTTTCTCAACCGGCTGGATGAAATCATCTACTACAAGCCGCTGACCAAAGCCAACATCTACGGCATTGTGGATCTGCTTCTGAAGGATCTGAAAAAGCGTCTGGAGGTCAAGCAGCTGACCCTGACGGTGACGGATGCGGCCAAGGACTACATGATTGACACCGCGTTCGACCCGCTGTACGGTGCCCGGCCGCTCAAGCGCTTCATCCAGTCCCGGATTGAGACGCTGGTGGCAAGGACCATTATTGCGGAGAACCCCTTGCCGGGCGCCACGCTGACCGTGGACTATGACGGCACGGACCTTACCATCCGGTAACGGCCACTCACGGCCCGGAACAATTTCAGAAGGAGCGGCTTCGGCCGCTCCTTTTTTGCGCAATCTTTAGATTCCGGCACACCATTTTGTGGTATGATGGTAGCAGAAAAAAGGAAGACTTTTACAGAGGAGTTTTCGTTTATGCCAGATTTCTATATCCAGTTTAGCGAAGAAGAACTTGCGGCACTGAAAGCGGATGTCCGCGTACCGGCCGCCGACAAGCGGTACCCGTACCGGTATCCATTTCTCCTCATCCACGGCTATGACAACATGACCGAGACCATGGTCGGCGCCCGGGACGTCATCCGTGCCCAGGGGTTTGAAGCCTATTCGCCGCACGTCGGTCCCTATACCAGTTCCTGGGACCGCGCCTGTGACCTCTACGCCATCCTGCTCGGCGGCAAGGCCGACTACGGTGAGGCGCATTCCAAAAAGTACAACCATGCCCGTTTCGGCACCCGGGAGTATCCGGGCCTCGTTCCGGACTGGGGAAAAGAAGACGTGGCCGGCAACGTGAAGAAAATCAACTTTATCGGCCACAGCTTCGGCGGCATTACCGCCCGGACCTTCCTGAACCTTCTGGCGGAGGGCAGTGAAGCGGAACGGGAGGCCACACCGCCGGAGGAGTTAAGCCCCCTGTTTGCCGGCGGCAAGGAATCCTGGGTCAACTCCATTACCACGCTGGCCACGCCGCACAACGGCGTCACCATTTCCGCCCTGGCGGACCCGGTCATAAGGGCCCAGCGGTTCACGGAATTCCTGCAGGCCAACCTCAACAGCGGCACGGACAACGAGAAGGCGGGCGCCTATGAAATGGACATGTTCGGCTTCTCCAGCGGGGACAAAAAACTCCCGCCGCGGCCGGACCGGATCATGCGCTTCCTGACGGGCCAGGACAACGCGTTCTACGAACTGGAGCCAAAGGGCTGTGCGGAGGTCACCAAAGACTACAAGACCTATCCCGGCGTCTATTACTTTTCGTACCGCGGCGTGGCTACCGTGGCGGGGACCGGCGGCATTGGCCAGGTCCCGGACAGCCTGATGATTGAACGCTACCGCGGTGTGGCCACCACCATGGGCATGTACCGTTCGGATGAATACGGTCCGGAATGGCAGGCCAACGACGGCCGGGTCAACGAGTATTCGGCCCGCGCGCCGTTCGGCGAAGAACAGTGCGACTACCCCGGAGAGGCCTATGTGAAACCCGGCGTCTGGAACATTATGCCGGCGGAGCACAAGTACCATTCCGCCTATCTGGGAGAGGAGTGGCCGCGGGAGGAATTCATCCAGTTTTACTCCGACCTCTGCCGCCGCATTGCCCGGCTGCCGTAACCGTCCTCGCTGTCTTTTTTAAAATGAAATACCTGTCGGTTTTCTAAATAGAATTCCGGCAGGTATTTTGGCTTTTTCGACAGTTTACAAAAAAGAGACCAGTCTCGTATAATTATTACTGTATGTGTATAGGTTCCGTCGGGGACCGAATTACTGAGGGAGGAAATACTAATGGAAAAAGTTACCAACTATCCGTTCATTCTCATTCACGGATTCCTTTGCTGGGGCGAAGAGGAAGGCATTTGTGACCTCTTCCCGACCTTCGGCATGTGGAACGGCAACGCCAAACACGCCATGGAAAAAGCCGGTTATGAGGTTTATACGCCGTCCGTCGGTCCGCTCTCCGGCATGTGGGAGCGCGCCTGTGTCCTGTATGCCTACATCAAAGGCGGCCGTGTCGACTACGGCAAAGCGTATTCCGAAGCCGTCGGCTGCGCCCGTTACGGCGACACCTATCCGGGCGTTGTCCCGAACTGGGGCGAACTGGATGAAAACGGTAAAATCCAGAAGGTCAACCTGGTCGGCCACAGCTTCGGCGGCCCGACCGTCCGTACGCTGATCCACCTTCTTGCCGAAGGCAGCGCCACCGAGCGCGAAGCCACGGACCCGGCCGAACTCTCCGACCTGTTCAAGGGCGGAAAAGCCAACTGGATCCACGCCTGCGTAGCCCTTGCCGGTACGCACAGCGGTGTTACGCTGCCGGATGCCGGACGGCCAATTGTCAACCCGATGGCAGCGGTCTGCTTTGGCCTTGGCATGCTCTTCAGCGGAACTCCGGTTGCCCGGTTCTACCGCTGGCATCTGGACAACTACGGCATTTCCAGCGGGGAGAAAAACATCCCGTTCAACAAGGAACCCGTTATGAAACTCGTCCATGCCAAAGTCGGCAACATTTTCTGGGAACTGTCGACCGAAGGCGCTGAGTTCATGACCAAACATTACAAGACGTACGACAGCATTTATTATTTCACGTTCCACGGATGCCGTACCAAAGCGGCACCGTTCGGACTTCCGGGACAGATCCCGACCAGCCACATGTGGATCCCGCTCCGTCCGTTCTCGCTCTTTGAATGCTTCTACACGGACGCTGCGCACGGCAGAGACTGGCAGCCCAATGACGGACTTGTCAATGTTGAGACCGCACGCTACCCGAAGAATGACCCGGCGGAGCACTTTACCAGTGTTGAGAACTGCAAGACCGGCATTTGGTACTGGCACGACACCGAGGACAAAGACCATACTTCCTACATGGGCATCCTCGAAAAACCGCAGGTCTACAACAAGTTCTTCGTGGACCTCGGCGAAAAAGTCTGCGCCCTTCCGGAAACGAAATAAAACATCCGCAAAACAACAGGGACCCGGCTTCGGCCGGGTCCTGTTTCGTGCATCCGGCCGCGTCTGCTACTGGACTTTCCCGGTGCAATCAAGGTATATTAGTAATACACGAAGAACAGACAGGAGTAACTGCTTTTATGGATGCCAATGCCTTCTACGAAGGATACAGTTTTGACGCTTATGAATACCTCGGCGCCCACGTCGTGGAGAACGGTACCGTATTCCGGGTCTATGCACCCGAGGCAAACGGTGCCGTCGTTTTGCACGGAGGAAACCAGATTCCCATGGGTCCGGCGCCGGGCGGCAACTTCTGGGAGTGTTACGTGGAAGGCGCCCGCGAAGGGGACTGCTACGAATACATCATCTACGACAAACACGACACCCCGCACTATAAAGCGGATCCGTTCGGGTTCGGCATGGAACTGCGCCCGGACCACCACTCGGTCATCCGGGACCTGAACCGCTACGAGTTCCACGACGGCGAGTGGATGCGGACCCGGACCAACCGTCTCCACGAGCCGCTGAACATCTACGAACTGCACGTTGGCTCCTGGAGGACCAAAGCCGAACCGGAGCAGGAGACCGAAGACACCGACTGGTACAACTACGAGGAACTGGCGGCGCCGCTGGCGGAGTACCTGAAGGAGAGCGGCTACAACTATGTGGAGTTCATGCCGCTGTCCGAGCACCCGGCGGACGTCAGCTGGGGCTACCAGAACACCGGCTTTTTTGCGCCGACCAGCCGCTACGGCACGGCGCAGCAGCTCATGTATCTGGTGGATTATCTGCATCAGAACGGCATCGGTGTCATCCTGGACTATGTTGCCGTGCACTTTGCCACCGACTTCTACGGACTGGAACAGTTCGACGGTTCGTATCTTTACGAGTACCCGAGCAAGGATGTCGGCGTCAGCGAATGGGGGAGCTACAACTTCATGCACGCCCGCGGCGAAGTCCGCTCGTTCCTGCAGTCCTCGGCCAACTACTGGCTGCAGAAATACCACATTGACGGCCTCCGCATGGACGCCATCAGCCGCATCCTGTACTGGCAGGGGGAAGAGGCGCGCGGCGTCAACGCCCGCGGAGTCCAGTTCTTGAAGACCATGAACCAGGGCCTCAAGGACCGCAACCCCGGCATTATGCTCATTGCCGAGGACTCCACCAGCTTTGACGGGGTGACCCGGGAGACGCAGTACGGCGGCCTCGGCTTTGACTACAAGTGGGACATGGGCTGGATGCACGACACTCTGGAGTACTTTCAGGCCGGCCCCGAGTACCGCAAGCGCGACTACCACAAGCTGACCTTCTCCATGATGTACTTCTACAACGAGCACTTCCTGCTGCCGCTGTCCCACGACGAAGTGGTCCACGGCAAGGCCACCATCCTGCAGAAGATGAACGGGCAGTACGAGGAGAAGTTCCCGCAGGCCCGCGCCCTGTATCTGTACATGATGGTCCATCCGGGAAAGACTTTGAACTTCATGGGCAACGAGTTCGGCCAGCTGCGGGAATGGGACGAGAAGCGCCAGCAGGACTGGTTCCTTCTGACCTATCCCATCCAGGACGCGTTCTACCACTACATGAAGGAACTTAACCACATCTACCAGACGAATCCGGCGCTTTACCAGCAGGACTACGACGGGGACGGCTTCAAGTGGCTGGACTGCCAGCAGGAGGACCGCCGCGTGTACGTGCTGCAGCGCCGCTGCCTGGCCGAGACCATGATTGCCGTTTTCAACTTCTCGGACTACGACCAGGACTACGAACTGAAAAACCTGAACTTTGACCGGCTGCGTCCCATGCTCCACACCGACTGGCTGTGCTGGAACGGGACCGAACCGGAAGACCGCGGCCCCTGGGCGGTGACCAATGGAAAACTGATGATCCATCTGCCCCGTTTCTCCGGCATCTTATTCCGGGCAGAAAATGAATAAGGAGACGACCATGAAACAACGAATCTACCTCAACAACGACTGGACCTTCTGGCACGAGGACAACCCGGACGTGAAAGAGACGGTCCGGCTGCCGCATGCCAACGTGGAGACCCCGTTCAACTACTTCGACGAGCACATCTACCAGTTCGTCAGCGTCTATGAGAAGACGGTCACCATTCCGAAGGAACTGAAGGGCAAGCTGCTCTTCCTGACCTTCGAGGGCGCGGCGCACAAGGCAGACGTTTTCGTCAACGGCGAGCCGGTCATGAGCCACCAGAACGGCTACACGGCGTTCAAGGCGGACATCAGCAGCTTCGTGAAGTGGGGGAAGGAGAACACCATCAAGGTCGTTCTGGACTCCCGCGAAACGCTCAACGTGCCGCCCTTCGGCCATGTCATTGACTACCTGACCTACGGCGGCATTTACCGCGAAGTCTACCTTGACGTCATGGAACCGACCCACATTGAGGACATCTTCGTCTACACGACGGATATAACCCCGCAGATCGTCTTCCGCGCCGACACGACCCTGGCCCTCTCCGAGGTGCCGGGCTCCAACCTGTTCCTGCAGCACACCATTCTGCGGGACGGGGACGTCGTCTTTGAAGCGGCCCCGGAACCCGTTACCTCCGGCGGCAACCGCAAGATCTTCTCCGGCCTGAAACTCGACCTCTGGTCCCCGGACCACCCGGCGGTCTATACGCTTCGCAGCACGCTCCTCCATGGCGATTCAGCTCTGGACGTCACCGAGACGGACTTCGGAATCCGCACGGCCCGTTTTGAAAAGGACGGCTTTTATCTCAACGGACAGCTTTTGAAAATCCGCGGCCTCAACCGGCACCAGTGCTGGCCGTATGTCGGCTACGCCATGCCGCAGGCGGCGCAGGAGTACGACGTGAACGTCCTCAAGGACCGGCTCGGCGTCAACGCCGTGCGCACGTCCCATTACCCCA
>ONLO01000188.1 GCA_900318715.1 uncultured Eubacteriales bacterium
GATTTCCCACGGTTTCTTTGCCAAAGCGGCCAAAGAGGCCGGCATTGCCGTGGGCAAAGCCGGGGACTACGGCGTCGGCATGCTCTTTCTGCCGCAGGATACCATGAAGCGGACGTTTGCCATGCGGATGCTGCAGGTCATTGCGGAGAAAGAGGGCCTGCCGGTTCTCGGATGGCGGGACGTGCCCGTCCGTCCGGAAATCCTCGGCAAGACGGCCCTGGACTGCATGCCGTACATTTCCCAGTGCTTCTTCGGACGCCCCGAAGGCGTGGCGCGCGGCCTGGACTTCGACCGCCGGCTCTACGTGGTGCGCCGCGAGTTCGAGCAGAGCTCGGAGGACACCTACATTTGTTCTCTGTCGTCCCGCACGGTGGTCTACAAGGGCATGTTCTTGGTCGGGCAGCTGCGGGCCTTCTACGAGGACCTGCAGGATCCGTCGTTTGAAACCGCCATTGCATTGGTCCACTCCCGGTTCTCCACGAACACCATGCCGTCCTGGAACCGCGCGCACCCGTACCGGATGATTGCCCACAACGGAGAAATCAACACCATCCGCGGCAACATGGACCGTATGCTGGCCCGTGAGGAGACCATGACCTCGCCGGTCCTGGAACAGGACCTGGACAAGATTTATCCGGTCATTGCCTCCACCGGGTCGGACTCCGCCATGCTGGACAACACGCTGGAGTTCCTGTACATGAACGGCCTGGACCTGCCGCTGGCCATGATGCTCACCATTCCGGAGCCCTGGAAACACAACGGCTTTATGAGCCAGAAGAAAAAGGATTTCTACCACTACTACGCTACCATGATGGAGCCCTGGGACGGCCCCGCCGCCATCCTCTTCACGGACGGCGAAGTGGTCGGCGCCACGCTGGACCGCAACGGTCTGCGCCCGTCCCGGTACTACGTCACGGACAGCGGCAAACTGGTCCTGGCCTCCGAGGTCGGTGTCCTGAACACGCCGCCGGAGCACATTGTCAAAAAGTCCCGCCTGGAGCCGGGCAAGATTTTGCTCGTCGACACGAAGCAGAAGACCATTATTACGGACGACGAGTGCAAGGAGTACTTCGCCGGCCGCAAGCCGTACGGCGAGTGGCTGGACCGCAGCCTCCTCAAGCTGTCCGAACTGACCATTCCCAACAAGAAGATTCCGTTCCATACCCAGGAGACGCGGGACCGGCTGTATAAGGTCTTCGGTTACACCTATGAAGACGTCAAGGAACTCATCCTTCCCATGGCGGAAAACGGCATTGAGCCGACGGTCTCCATGGGCCACGACGTGCCCATTGCCATGCTGTCGGAACACCACCAGCCGCTCTTCTACTACTTCAAACAGCTGTTTGCACAGGTGACGAACCCGCCCATTGACTCCCTCCGCGAAAAGATTGTCACCGACACGACCGTCTACATTGGTTCGGACGGCGACCTCCTGCAGGAGAAGCCCGGCAACTGCCGGGTCCTCGAGGTCAACAACCCCATCCTGACCGGCGTGGACCTCATCAAGATCCGGTCCCTCGACCAGGAGGGCTTCAAGTCCAAGGTCATTTCGCTTTTGTACTACAAAAATACATCGCTGGAACGGGCCCTGGAACAGCTCAACATTTCCGTGGACCGCGCCGCCAGCGAGGGCTGCAACATTATTGTGCTCTCGGACCGCGGCGTGGATGAAAACCACGTTCCCATTCCGTCCCTTCTGGCGGTCTCGTCCGTGGAGCAGCACCTGGTCCGGACGAAGAAGCGCACAGCGGTCTCTCTGATCCTCGAGAGCGGCGAGCCCCGGGACGTCCACCAGATTGCCACGCTCCTCGGCTTCGGTGTCCGCGCGGTCAATCCGTATCTGGCGCACGAGTGCATTTCAGAGCTCATTGACGTCGGCCTTCTGGACAAGGACTTCCATACGGCCATTGAGGACTACAACCAGGCGCTGCTCTCCGGCGTCGTCAAAATTGCGGCGAAGATGGGCATTTCCACCCTGCAGTCCTACCAGTCCGCCCGCATCTTCGAGGCCATTGGTCTCAGCCAGGACGTCATTGACCGGTACTTCACGGGTACGGTCAGCCGGGTCGGCGGCATTGGCATGAAGGAAATCAGCGAGGACATTGCCCTCCGCCACAACCACGCGTACGACCCGCTGGGCCTCGGCGTGGACACGACCCTGGACTCCATCGGTTACCACAAGCTGCGCAGCGGCGGGGAGAAGGAGACGCACCTCTACAGCCCCGAGACCATTGTCAAGCTGCAGCGCGCGGTGCGGACCGGCAGCTACGAGAAGTTCAAGGAGTACACCGCACTGGTCGACGACCTCGGCAGTCCGCACACGCTGCGGGCGCTGCTGGAGTTCGTGCCGGCCGGCGACCCGGTCCCGCTGGACGAAGTGGAACCGGCCTCTGAAATTGTGAAACGCTTCCAGACCGGCGCCATGTCCTACGGCTCGCTGTCGGAAGAAGCCCATAAGACGCTGGCGGCCGCCATGAACACCCTCGGCGGCAAGTCCAACACCGGTGAGGGCGGAGAGGACCCGGCCCGGTTCGGAACTCTGTACAACAGCGCGGTCAAGCAGGTGGCCTCCGGCCGCTTCGGCGTGACCAGCGCCTACCTCTGCAGCGCCAAAGAAATCCAGATCAAGATGGCGCAGGGGGCCAAGCCCGGCGAAGGCGGACACCTTCCCGGACAGAAGGTCTACCCCTGGGTGGCGTCCACCCGGTTCTCCACACCGGGCGTCTCGCTCATCAGCCCGCCCCCGCACCACGACATCTATTCCATCGAGGACCTCGCCCAGCTGATCTACGATCTGAAAAATGCCAACGCGCAGGCGAGGATCTGCGTGAAGCTGGTGTCGGAAGCAGGCGTCGGGACGATCGCCTCCGGCGTGGCCAAAGCCGGTGCCGGCGTGATCCTGGTTTCCGGGTATGATGGCGGAACCGGGGCAGCGCCCCCGTCGTCGGTGCA
>ONLO01000177.1 GCA_900318715.1 uncultured Eubacteriales bacterium
AAGAATGAAAACCACATGGGACTATACTCCATTCTCTCAACTATATAATTAAATGATAAGGCCACCCATCGGGTGGCCTTCAACTATGTTTGATTAAGTGTTCCGGGGTTTTGGTCAGGAGCTGAATCGCCCCGGGTTATGCAGCTGCAGCCTTGTACCACCGCACCCATTTGGTGCAGGCAATGACAAACGGAATGCCCATGGCGAAGAACACGACCAGGCCGACGAAGCCTTCGGGGTTCAGGAGCGTAAAGGCAACCCAGAGAACGCCGTAGGAGCAGAGCGGCAGAACGGTGGCAATCTTCTTCCATTTGGCCAGGGTGTTCAGGGGTGTCATCTGCTGCTGGCGGAAGTCGAAGCCGTGGACCAGGATGGTCAGCATGCCAAGGGCCATCCAGCCGACATAGTTGTGCAGCGGGACGCCGGCATACACGCCGCCCTTGTACCAGACCCACCAGCCGTTGGAAACGCAGAACGGGTCCGCGCCGAGGTCCATGGTGGTGGTAATCATGGCGCCGAGGAGGGCTCCCAGGAACAGGCGGGACGTCTTAAAGTCCGTCTGCGTGGGCGTGCCGTCCAGGATGAGGTTGCTGAGGCTCCACCCTATGTAAATGCAGGCCACCCAGACACAGACCACAAACAGCGGCACGGTGTCCAGCTTGGGTCCTTCAATGGAGCAGTGGAAGTACGGCCCGAAGACCCAGCCGGTCCGGATGCCAATTTCCTCAAAGAAGAACGCAATGAACAGCGCAAGGCCTATCATGCTGACGGCAGGTTTCTTCCCCATGGTAATCCATGCGTGTGCGCCGAAGAGCAGGACCATGGCCACGCCGATGACGGGACAGAGGATCCGTGTGGCGCCGTAGGACAGGAAGGGCAGATGCGCGTTGAAGACTTCCGGGTCCCCGTAAATGGCAATGGGGTCGCCCGGGGTCAGAATGAGTGTAATGACCCACAGGATAATGGAGACTGCCATAAAGATGGGCAGCCAGAGACGGCTCTTTTTCATATGATCACCTCGCCTCCTATTTTAGCATAATCAGTGGCACTTTTTTATCTTCTGTATTAGAATAGGTTCAGGACCGGAAGCGCCTGCTTCTGAAGGGAGAACGAAAGATGAGAAAAGGTTTGAGAGCCGTCCTGGTTCTGCTGCTGATCCTGGCCATTGCCGCAGCCGCCGTGCTGGGCATTTTGCATGTCCGGAAGACCAAAGCGGAAGAAAAACGCATAGACTTCGCGGTGCTGCAGAAGAAGATTTCCGCGCTGTCAGACGACGTCAAAGTGACGTATGAGGACACGGTCACCGCGGGCATGAGCTTAGACGACGCGGACATAGATATCAACGGCTCCGCCATTACGGTCTACCTGCCCGAGCCCACCATTTTGAAGAACAAGGGCAAGGACGAAGTGGTGGACCGCGCCATTGCCGACGGCATTATGGACAGCGTGGAGCAGAAGGCCAAGCTGGAAATTGCCAACCTCGTTCAGGAGCTCTACCCCAAAGCCACGGTGGAAGTCCTAACGGCGGCCGAGGAAAAGGCCGCTGTGTCGGTGGAGTAAAATTATAGTATTGCAGAAATAAGACCGCCCGGGTGTTCCGAGCGGTCTTCATTGTTGTCTTTATTCGGGTTTTATGCGGGCGCAGAGGACGTTCAGCACAATGCCGAGGGCGGCCAGGACGGCGCAGACGAGGAACGCCGGCTGGTAGCGGCCGAGGGCACCGGCCAGTCCGTTCATAATCATGGGGCCAAGCAGACCGGCCAGGGCAAAGCCAATGAACATAATGCCGTAGTTGAGGCTGTTGTTCCGGGCGCCGAACCGGCTGGCAGTGAAGCTCGGGTAGACCCCCATAATGCCGCCGAAGGAGAACCCGATGAGGGCAATGGCCAGGTAGAACTGCACCGCGCTGCCGGCCGTGCAGAAGTACAGCAGGATGCCGGCGGCAATGGTGAAGACGAACAGCACGCGGATGACGTTCAGGACGCCGAAGCGGTCCGACAGCGTCCCCGAAATGAGGCGCCCCAGCATGTTGAAGAGCGCCAGGAACGAGACGACGACCGCCGCACGTTCCGGGGAAAATGCCATCATCTTCTGCGCAATGGGGCTTGCCTGGGAAATGACCATCATACCCGCAAACGCGCCGCACGTGAGCATGGCCATCATGACGTAGAAACTCTTCTGCCGCAGCATTTCGCGGTACGTATACTCCCCTTGTTCGGGGCCGGCGCCCGCCGCCGCTTTGGACGCCGTCTGCGGATGCGGAATCATGACGAGCGATGCAGAACACAGGATTATGCCAGCCCCCACCCCGAGGATCTTGAATACGGTGGACACCGGCCACTGGCGCAGCAGTGCGGTGGCAAGGATGGGAGTTACTATGGATCCGAGGCCGTAAAATGCGGTAATCATGCCGCCGGCAAAGCCGCGGCGGTCCGGGAAGAACTTCACAATGTGGGACAGGGTCGTGCCGTACACCATGCCGTTGCCGAGGCCGACGCCGAGCCCGTAGGTCACCATGAGGAGCCCGACGGATTTCACGAACCCGGAGCCAATCATGCCGAAGGCAAAGAGAAGGCCGCCGGCCAGGAGGACGTACCGCGGGCCGGCCTTGTCATTGAAGTAGCCGCCTAAAATCATGGTAATGGGTCCCGATATGTTGGCCAGGGTGAAGATAATGGACAGGTTGCGGACCGGGCCGCCGGCAATGCCGGACAGGTACTCGGTCATGGGGTTGGCAAACACGCTCCAGGCGTACAGCGAGCCGACGCACAGCACCATCAGGCAGCCGGCCGCCAGTAGAATCCAGCGCTTCTTTTCCAGGGTCATGGGACACCCTCCTTTGGTTCCGTTGTTGTCTTTCTAATATGTCAATGTTTACATATTCGGTATTATAGCATGAAAAAAGGCCCCCCGGCAAGCCCGGACGGCCTTTCTTCATGATTATTTGGCAAACAGGGAAAAGGATTCCAATTCTTGTTTTCCTGCTTATCCTTCTTTGTTCAGTTTGAGAAGAAGGGGCAGCCACCACGCAAATCCGTAGCACAGACATTTTGCAAGCGAGGTCAGCATGTCGAGGCCGGCGCGTTTACCGGTCCGGATGCCGATGACAAGCGACTGTGTAGTGTGTGCGGCAACCATCAGGAAAATGGTAATGGGGTTCTTCTTAACGGCCGTAATAATGAAACTTCCAAGCCACATGGCAAGGCTGGAGAGGCACATAATGGTCTGGACCGTCTTGTTCTGAAGAAGTTCGTACATGTTATGCCTCCAAAAGGATCAGGTGTAAATTTCCTTGCCGTCCACAGCAGGAACGTTGTCACACTCAATATGCTCGGCATACCAGAGGACCACTCTGCCGGGAAGGTACTTGGTCAGGTAGTAGTCTCTGTGGACCTTGAGGGTCGGGAACGAGATGGACTTGCCTTTCCGTGCATCCTTGATGGCTTTCTTCGCAACGTGCGGGCCCGTGGTGACACCGGGGAGTTTGATAATAGGAGTAACTTCGTCCGGCTTGAACTTCATGAGTTCCGTGTCGACCCAGCCCGGGCAGCAGCAGGTAATCTTGATGCCTTTGCCCTTGAGTTCTCTCTCAAGACCCTTGGTGTAGAACCGGAGGGCAACCTTGGAGGCGGCATAGGTGTTGTTGAACGGCAGCGGCTGGAAGCTGGCAGCCGAAGAAACGTTGATAATGGTCGAGCCCTTCTTCAGGAACGGAATGCAGATGTAGCACATGGCAATGTTTCCGACGCCGTTGGTACGGATGGTGGCAAGGAAACGGGTCAGAGAAGCGCCCTGTTTGTAGAGAGCACGGGTGCCGGCACAGTTAATGAGCCATTTGACCGTTACGTCCTTCTGCTTCATGGTCTCCTGGAAAGCTTCCATCTGAGCGTCGTCACAAACGTCGACCGACATGGGAACAATCTTCGGTCCGAACTCATCTTTCAGAGCCTGAAGTTTGGACTCGGTACGACCCACGACCCAGATTTCGTCAATGCCTTTTTCGTTGTAGAGCTGTCTAACAAACTCTTTGCCGATTCCGCCGGCAGCGCCAGTAACGATGATAATATTCATACACACTAACTCCTTTTCAAAAAAACTTTCACATTCCATTAATGCATTAATGGATTTTCGCCGTTGCTTCAAGGGCAGTCTTGGTTGCGTTCACAATGGTGCCCGTCTTTTGAGCGTCGCCGACAAGGCAGACGTTCGGGCAGACTTTCTTGGCCGCTTCTTCCAGTTCCGTGTTGCTCCGGACACCGGTGGTGAAGAAGACATAGTCTGCTTTCGGTTTAATCAACTGGCCGTTCTCGTCTTCCACGACAACGTAGCCGTCACAGATTTCCGTCAGTTTGGAGGAGACCAGGAAGTGAACGTCATGGGCTGCCAGTTTCGGATACAGGTCATAGTAATGCTGTGCCCAGAGACCGGTGCCAATCTTCGGAAGCATTTCCACTATGGTAATCCGGTTGCCCTGTTCGTCGAAGTACTCAGCGGTTTCCATACCGGTCAGGCCGCCGCCGACAACAACAACGTCTTTGTCCGTAATCTTAAGTTCCTGCATCATGGCATCGGCTCCGGCCATGACCGTATTACGGTCTGTGCCCGGAATCTTCCGCGGGACGCCCGGCGTACTGCCGGTTGCCAGAACAATGGCGTACGGCTCATAAGATTTCAGGGTCTCTTCGGTCACGTCGGCGTTGTAGACAATCTTGGCGCCGGCGGATTCCGCTCTGTGCGTCAGGTCAATAATGGCCCAGTTCATCTTGTCTTTGCGCGGCGGTTTGTTGGCCGCGTTGAGCTGTCCGCCGGAATGGTCTTCCTTCTCCAGGACCGTAACGTCGAACTCACGGTCGGCAAGTTCGCGGGCGGCGGTCAGACCGGCAGGGCCGGCACCGACGACAACCACTTTACGTCCTTTGCCGTCCTTCGGAAGGTCTTTGTAGTAGATTTCGCGGCAGCACTTCGGGTTGAGGGCGCACTCGGCGGCCTCGAACTGGAAGGCGTTGGCAAGCAGAGACTGGAAGCAGCCAAGGCAGTTGATGCAGCGCTGGATTTCCTGCGGCTGACCTTCTTGTGCTTTCTTCGGCCAGTACGGGTCGCAGAGAAGCGGACGGGCAAGACCAATGAAGTCCTGCGTGCCGTCTTCCAGAAGCGCTTCTGCCTGATCCGGGTCACGGATGACGCCGACGGCAATGACCGGAATGTTGACGGCTTCTTTGACCGCGCGGACAAAGTATGCACGCCAGCCGGCCGGAACGCTCATGGGCTCGACCGTCAGGTTGGGAGTCTCATAGCCGCCGCAGGAAAGGTCGAGGGCGTCAATGCCGATTTCTTCCAGTTTCTTGGCAATCTGAATGCCCTCAGGAAGGGTAATGCCCTTGCCGGGTTCGCCAATACTGTCATAGAACTCGTCAACGGTCAGACGGACAATGACCGGGAAGTCCGGTCCGCATTCCTTGCGGATGCCTTCAATTATTTCCCGGACGAAGCGCATGCGGTTATCCAGGCTTCCGCCGTAGCGGTCATGACGCCGGTTGGTATGCGACGACAGGAACTGCTGGATGAGGTAACCGTGCGAAGCATGAAGGCTGACGCCGTCGACGCCGGCCTTCTTGGCGCGGCCCGCTGCTTTAATGAACTGTCTCTGGAGTAGTTTGATTTCCGGAATGGTCAGAGCATGGACGCGGGAAGGCATGCTTCCGGAACGTTCAATTTCCAGCGGCACTTTCGAAGCGCTGACGACCGGAAGGAAGAAGTACTTCTGCAGATTGAAAATCTTACTGTTTTCATCTTCCAGCGGAGGCAGCATGACGCTCATCAGTTTGCGGGAAAGGGGTATTACGTAGTCCCAGTATTTGTTGCCGGGAACCAGGTGCTCGCCGAGTTCCATCATGCCCCAGACCGTTGCCAGCAGCGGAACGTTCTGACGGCCTGCATGGTGCAGCTGAACGAAGATTTTGGTGCCATAGGAATGGACCATGTCCACGCCTTCTTTGAGCGATTCAATGTTTCTGTCCCGGGCAAGCGAAACCTGATACGGAAGGCCGACGCCGGTAGTCTCGTTGACACGGACAATACCGGTAATAATGAGGCCTACGCCGCCTTTGCAGCGCTCCTCATAATAGTCTTTCCAGCGCTGGCCGACTTTTCCGTTGGGTTCTGCAACGTCCACACCCATTGGGACCATAACGACCCGGTTTTTAATATCGACATTGCCTATTTTGCCGGGCGAGAACAGTTTTTCATAACTCATAGAGTTTTCTCCTTATTTTGCCTTCTTCATAATTTTCTTATAATTGGGGATTTCTTTGGAAAGGTCAACTTTCTTCGGTTCCTTGCGGCCGATGTCGCCGCGATATGCACGGTACGGACCCTCGACAAGCCAGAAGTGCGGTCTCATTTTAGCTTTTTTGAAAATGCCTCTGTAAGTGCCGATCAGCAGGTAGGTGTTGTCGCCGACTTTGCGGAGCTCATCGACCATCTGGACAATTGCGGTGCCGGTAAAGGGGAACGCGCTGTATACGAGCGTGTAGACCGGTTTGCCGTCGTAGCGGGACGGGCCGATCATGGTTCTCATGGGATAAACCTGGGTCAGTTTTCCGCCGAGTTTACGGAACAGGTTGTAGCCGCGGCCCATGCCGTCTCCGGTCGGGCGGAAGGCCTTGCCGAGCCACTCGCTGTTCATAAGCGGGTTGTCACAGGTCAGACGCCACTCGAGGTAGTCACGGATTCCGTTATAACCGAGTTTCGTCGAGTGGTACTCACCATCCATTTCCTCAATGGTCGGAGCCTCGAGAGTTTTGAAATAGTCGAGCAGCTCATCCTGGGTCATGTCGGTAAGATCAGGAATTCCTCTGTTGTATTTCGGGTCTTGATTAATCATAGTTTTTCCTCCTACTTTGACAAAATTTTGATTGTTATCACGTTAACAATGCATCCTTTTCCATTATGATATGCAATGGCGGTTCTGTCTCAGGATAGAAATGACAAAGCCTCCAGATTTGGAGACTTTTGGGGAATGTGTCCAAAAATATTGTTCCCGGGAATTCGTATGGTTTTCCAGATGATTTATTAATAGTATTTATGTTATAATTCTTTCTGTGAAAAAACTCTCTATGGTTACCCGCGAGGTGAAATGAATTGAAGCTTGATTACCGTGCCGAGCTGACTACCGGCCAGAAACGTACCACCCAAATGGTCGTCAGTGCTTTTTTTCTTCTTCTCACCAGAAAGAACTTTGACGACATTACCGTCCGGGAAATCTGCCGTAACAGCCTGATTCCCTCCTCCACGTTTTATAATTACTTCGAAGACAAGTACGACGTCTTTCGCTGGGCGTTTTTCAAATACTTCTACAAGTTTTATCCGGAACTGCACGAAAAGATGAACCACTATGATCTCATAGACGAAGATGCGGACCGCATCTTCGACTTCCTTCAGGAATTTGGTCCCATGCTGAAGAAGGTGTTCCGGAAGAATCCGGAAAACGGCACCCTCCATCAGCTCATCACGCAGTGCATGACGGAAATTGGAGACATTATTGAGGAGAACTGCACCAGCGGCCGGGACTACCAGATGCCGTACGAAATTGTGAAACACACTTACGTGGATGCCCTGCGGCAGATCCTGGACCAGACCTTCTACGGCGGACAGACCTTCAGCCGGGAGCAGCTCCACACGTACATGAACAAAGTGTTCAACCCCAAATAGGACAAAATATAAGACCGACAGCCTTCCGGCTGCCGGTCTTTTTTTAGTGGTATTCGTTTATGCGGCGTCTTCCGCTTCGGGTTCTGCTTCTTCCGCTTCTTCCTTGAGGAATTCCGTGACGTTCTGCGTCTTGTCCCGGATGGTGTAGTCCGTCCAGTACAGGATGCCGTCGTCGTAGTTGAAGAGTCCGGAGCCGTCGTTGTACTTGGTTTTGTCTTCGAACTTGGTCTCGTCTTCCGCGTCATAGGTGCGGACGACGTAGGTGCAGTCCTCGTAGTACAGGGTGCCGGTTTCCGGCTGGAAGACGGCGTTCATGGTGTAAATGTTTTCCTTGTCGTCCTCGTCATCCCAGACGACTTTGACCTTGTATTTGCCGTCCTTGCCGGCCTTAATGGTCATGTCGGCATCTTTGCCGGACTTCTCGTCCCAATTGCCGACATAGGTGTCGCCGGTCTGCTTGGCAAACTCAATGGACTCGCCGTCAATCAGGAGATACAGGTTGTCGCCTTCAATGGTGAAGTCATACGAGAAGGTGTCGTTGACCGCGTTGAGCTCCTTGGTGCCCCAGGTAATGGCGGCATCCTCTTTGGCGGTCAGGGTACCAGTATGGTCCGCGTTCAGCGTAATAGCCTTGATCTTGTAGTCGCTGGTGCATTTGTAGAGACCCGGATAATAGTCGAACATGGTCTGGTCTTTGAACTCCTTGTAGGTAATGGAGTCCACAATGGCCGCAAGCGCATCCGAGCTCTTCATGTCGGCTTCTTCGTCGCCGGTGAGCTTGGAGGTGCACTGGAGCAGGAGCGTGGCGCCGTTGTATTCGCCTGCAATGGCGGTCTTCGAAACGCCTGTCTTTTTATTGGTGAGTTCGCGCCAGAAGCCCCACTTGTCCTTGGTGCCGGGGAAGAATCCTTCCGTGCGATTCACGTCCTCCTGGTTACCCCAGTTCTCCGTGACTTCATAGAGCAGTTCTTCGGGTCCCTTGTCGGCCACGCAGCAGATTTCTGCAACGTTGTTCATGTCATAGACGAACTTGACGTCGTGTGCGTCCACTTTCTTGACCTTGATCAGATCCGCGTCGTACTGCACGGTCCAGCCGTCCTTGCTCTCGTAGGTGCCGGCTTTGTCCGCGGGGACCGTGACCTTCGCTTCTTCCGCAGCGGCAGTGGTTTTGCCGGAGTTTGCTGCGGTGGCCTCATCCTTTTTGCCGCCCTTGCAGGCCGCCAGAGAAAGAACCATTACTATGGCGAGAATGGAGGCAAAAACTTTTTTCATCATCTTTGCTTACCTCCCTAATTTGTTTCTGTTATTCGGGCTTCACGAATACGGCGTCGTCCTCATTGAGAGAATCCTGCCAGCGAAGCTTTTTGCCTTCCTTGAGAAAAGCGCCCTTGGTGGTCTTCTTGCCGGAGACGGTGTCTTTGCCGTCTTCGTCCACGGTGAGGACATAGTACTTGCCGTTGTCATAGCTGAGAATACCGCCATCGGCGTCCCATGTACCGGTAATTTCCCAGATGGACGCCTCGGTAGCGGAGCTGGCCCAGTGAACGACAAGTTTGACCGTACCGTCTTTGTCTTGGGTAACATCCATGGTGGCGCGCTGGCTGACTTCGTCCTGCCACTCGCCTTCCAGATCCATGTCACCGGCAAAGGTATCCAGGAGCTCTTCACTCAGTTTGGTTGCATCATCCAGAATATTCTGCTGCTGGTCTTCCACAGACGCAACCAAGCTGGATTTTTCTTCCTCGCTCAGTTCCTGCTCCTGCGGCGCGGCTTTCTTGCACGCTGCCAGAGCAAAGACCAGCACGAGGGCGGTCAAAAGTGCAATGAGTTTTGAAATCCGGTTCATAAGATATGTCCTCCTTTGAATTTTGCTTCCGCTCCCGGGAGGCCGGTACACTCCTGCGGCGGGAAGCCATCCAAAACAATTGTATATCTTTTTGAAGAAAAGTCCATTCTCAATGGGAAACAAATTGACAACAGATGAGAACAACCCGACAACAGGTTCGAACAATTCAGAAACAACGTTGTTACGGATGAGGCTGCTCTTTCAGCTTCTCAACCAGAGGTTCTTCGTCCCAGTTGACGGCCTCCTGCTTGAGTTCCGGATACACGTAGCCAATCTTCGGCGGCGCCGGGCTGTAGACCTTGTCGAAGTCCACGGTATACATACCGAGGATGCTCTTGTGGACCACACCCTTGGCCTCGGCGGAGTGCATGTCGAGGTCCATGTTGTAGATAGCCACGCGTGCGCCGTCCTTGAGGTCGGTCAGAAGGTCCGAATACGGGGCCTTCGTGAAGACGACCCGGCTGGAGGTAACGGTCTGTCCCTGGATAATGGGCGCAATCTTCACAATGCCGTCGTCGCCAATGTAGCCAATGAACATCAGATTGGTCAGACCCGCAAAGAATTCTTGTGCCCAGGGGCGCAGGACCTGTTTTTTCCGGTCCCCGGCCACCAGGTTTTTGAAGATGGTGACGCGCAGCGCATTGGCCACGACGCCGGCCATGTTGATGGGCCGCTTCTCCGAAATATCAATGAGGTCCGCATAGTGGACCTTGGCAATGCCGCAGTACGTGTTGTACCGGAACAGCGGCATCTCGTTGTAGTGGATGTAGTCTTCGCCTTCGCAGACCACGTTCGTGAACTTCATGGAGCCGGTCCAGAAGTTCCGGTCAAGGCCCATAATGAAGAATCCGGTGGCATCGTTTTCGTAGATGAACCGTTTGCTGTTCCCGCTGACGAACTCGCCGAACATCATCTTGTCCTCGCCCTTGTTCATGAGCGATGAAATCAACGTAATGTGCGGGTCGCCGTCGTCGCCGATGGTGCCAATGAGTCCTACTTTATAGGCGTTGTCGAGTGCTGCATAGTCATTCGGATTGACTTTATTCATTCGTTCCGTCTCCTTTCCTGGAGAGCCCGCTCCGGGTTGTGACACCAATCAATACCCTTTGTGACTCTCCCTTGCAATGATTTCATCCTGCAGTTCCTTACCGATGGTGACAAAGTATGCATTGTACCCCGTAATCCGGACGAGGAGGTGGCGGTAATCCTGCGGATGGGCCTGGGCGTCCCGCAGGACGTCCGCGTCCAGAATGTTGATCTGCAGGGCAGTACCTCCGTTGGCGATGTAGCCTCTGAGGAAAGACTTGAATTTCTCTTTGTGCGTCGGGTCGCGGATGAGCGATGTGTTGAAGGTAATGGTGTGGCTGGCGCCGTTCGGCAGGCAGTTGTAGTAGCCTTCGAAGTCGCCGTCCTCGCCGTGTCCGCCGAGGGCAATGCCGACCGAGTTCGCGTTGGCGGTCGGGCCGTTGATATCTGCGCCGTTGGACGGGCAGATGGCGTTGGAGAGGAACTGCGAGCACTGGCGGCCGTCGGCACTGGCTTTCAGAATGAAGCTGGCGCCGATCCAGTAGTTCCAGGACAGCATGCCCGGACGGAACTGGCGGCCGGTGCTCTTGGTCTTGTACTTCCAGACCTCATCGGACCAGTACTTCATGACTTCCTGGGCCAGGGCGTCGGCTTCGTCTTCGTTGCGGCCGTACTTCGGCGCCTTGTACTTGGCCTGCGCCTGCAGAAGCTCGTGGCCCTCCCAGTTGTCCAGAAGCGCCTGGACCAGTTCCTGCAGCGTGCAGATCTTCTCGTCGTAGACCAGATACTTGACCGCAAGCAGACTGTCGACGGTCGTGGCAAAGGTCACGCCTTCCATGGTGACGAACTTAATTTCCGGGCCGCCCTGCGTAATGTCGAGTCCTTTCTCAGCGCAGCCGTCCACGAGGATGGACAGGTACGGAGTCGGATTGTACTGGGCGCGGATGGACTCGGAGAGCTCGTAGTTGTCGACCAGTTTTTTGATGATGTAGCTGGTCTGGATCTTGTAGGCGTCGAAGAATTTCTCAAAGGTATCCAGCTGGTCGAGTGTGCCGGTCTTCGGTCCGTCCTGGGTCAGTTTCGTGTACTTGCCGGACAGATCATCGAAGTAGGGCTCCATGTCCTTGCCGTTGGCATAGACCAGTTCCATGGCCTTGAGCAGGTTCAGGTTGCAGTCGACGGTGCCGGACCGGTCGTTTCCGGCCATGGTGTTCTCCAGGCAGCCGACCGGAGCATAGTCGTAGACGTTGTCGAGGTTAATGAGTCCCTCAATTCCGGCGCGCTTGGCCTCGCGCATCATGCCGGCAATGGAGCGCTCGTCGAAGTTCAGCAGGAACGGTGCGCCCTGGCTGGAACTGATCATGTCGACGACCTTGTCCATGAGTTTCTCCGGCGTGCCCTTGTGCAGGCGGACATTGGGCTTCGGCTCCAGGATGGGGCTCCAGTCGTCAATGACATCGAGGATGAGGTAGGTCAAGTCGTTGGTCATGTCCTTGCCGTCCTTGCCCATGCCAGACAGCGTGAGCAGCTGTCCGAAGCCGGCGGTAATACCCTGGTTTCCGCCAATGCGGATCTGGGCATCATACACCGTGTTGCAGTGGAACCAGAAGCAGCCGAGGATTTCCTTCATGAACTCTTCGGACATGCCTTCGTCAATGGACTTCTTGTAGAACGGATACAGGTACTGGTCAATGCGTCCGAAGGAGACGCCCGCGCCGGGGTACTGCTCGTCGGACATAATCAGCATGTGGGTCATCCAGAGTGCCTGGATGGCCTCCCAGAAATTCTCGGGCGGGTTCCACGGCACCTTGGCCGCATTGGCCGCCATGGTCTCGAGTTCCGCTTTCCGCTGCGGATCGGGTTCGGTCTCCGCCAGCTTAAGGCAGAGTTCCGAGTACTTCTGGCCGAGTTCCTTCGGCATGGTGCAGGCGGTCAGCATGGCGCGCAGCTGCGCACCCTTGGGGCCGTTCTTCTCCGCTTCGGAGAGTTTGTTGTACAGTCCTTCCATATACTCGTACTCGCCCTTGAACCCGTGTTTCAGGATCTTGGCATAGTTGGAGACGACGTGGCCGGACGTGGCGCCCGAGTTGCCGTAGCCGTGCTGGTAAATGAAGTACATGGATTTATGCGCTTCTTTGAGAAGCTTGTTGCGTTTCTTCTGCTCCGCCTTCGTCAGGCACATGGAGTAGACCATGTTGAACTTTGCACCGCAGAGCAGGTCGCCCGGAATAATTTCCTTCGGAAGGTATTCGCAGACCGCTTTCTTGGTGAAGATGGCCTTGCGTTCCGGAATGGATTTGTCCCAGAAGCCTTCCGGCACCGGAATGACTTCCGAGAAGCTCTTGAACGATGACGTGAACGGATTCATGTAACTGAACATTTCCGGAACAATGAAATACGTGGTCTCGTCGAACTGAAGGTCCCACGGGGTTCCTGTGGTATAGGAACTGTATTCGTTGTTCCATTTCCGGTTTTCGCCCTCAAAATAGTAGTCGCGGAGCCATTTGACCCTCGGACTCAGCTTACCGGGCTGTTTGACGGCATTTTCATATTTTGCAGCCATAAGATACCTCCTCTTTTCAGAAATAGCTTTTCATTTTCAAGTTCAACTTCATCAAATTTGCAATATAGTAACCAACTTCATTACAATTTCAATTTGCACTGCAATAACCAACTCATTACAGTTTCTATTCACACTACAACAACCCACTCATTTCATTTCCAATTTCGCTACAACAACCAACTTCTTTACATTTACTATGGTAAAGTCAACTTCATCATAAAGGGCAATCAAGGACCCAAACAATGGTCAAACTCAACAAAAATAACAGATGTCAATTATCGACACAGATGTACAAAATCATCCTCCCCGCCGCCGCCAAATAAAACGCATCCTCCAAAACGCCCCGCCAACCAAAGCAAAACCCCGCCGACCAATCGGCGGGGTTTCTTCTTTGCTTTTAACGCGCTTTCACATTCAGCGCTTTTCCTTCAAACGCCTTCACTTTCCGCGCTTGTCCTTCAAGCGCCTTCTCACTTCACAAGCGGAAGTTTTCTGTGGAGTTCAAGGATGTTGACGAAACGGCGGATGAGTTCATCGCCCGGGAAGGAGAGTCCCATCCAGCTGATGTGCGAGCCCTGCAGCAGCGGCATATTGTACCAGATGCCAGGCTTTTTGCCGGTGCCCTCGTAGGCGGTTGCTTCGTCGGCGTCCGTCATGGGCTGATTGTCCGGCGCATACTGCAGCGGCACGTTGACCAGACCGTCTCCGTAAAGCCAGGAGTCGTCCGGATTGAATTCCTCCAGTCCCTTCGGAATGTACTTGTTCATATAGTAACCCGGAATGGACATGATCAGGTTGGTGGAGCGCTGCTTGCGCGTTCCGTCCGGCAGGTCCTCCGTGTCATTGCAGGGCACGGCAAAGTAGTAGACGTTCGGGTTCACAATGGTGCGCTTGTTGAACGAGTGGGTATAGTCCACCATGAGCTCGAAGGCAATGTTATCTTCGCGGCAGGCTTTGAATTTCTGCACGTTGTCTTTCAGGCTCCTGTAACTGCGGAAGTGCAGTCCCCATTTGGACTCCGGCGGGTACGGGCCGATGCCCCACATCTGGAGACCCGTGTTGTAAATCTTGAAGAGGAAGGTGTCGCCGATCCAGGTCAAAAGATGGCCCAGAACTTCAATGACACGTTCCAGCCATTTCTCACCGATGAGATTCGGCAGGGTCGTGCCGTTGTTGACACCGGAGACGGTGGTGACGGCATGAATCAGGTCACCCTGACCGCCTTTAAACAGCGGCGACAGTTCGTCCGCGGGCGTGCCTTCCTGCTCTTCCTTGCTGCCCTCGGTCATGAGGGTGACCAGCAGGCGGACGGTCGGTGCGCCGAAGGAGTGCCCGAGGAGATTCATCTTCTCGTGTTTGCCCGGCGTGCCGAGGTCTTCCAGGACGCCGTGCTCGAAGGTCATGCCGTAACGGGCGTGGCCGTATTTCTCGCTGTGCACCTTGCCGTAGTCAATGGTGCCGCCGAAGAGGTAGGCATAGAGTTCACAGACCCGGTCCCAGACGGAGTTGAACGCGCCGACGGACGGGAAGTAAACTTCGTAGCCGCGGGCACGCAGTTCTTTTTCGCAGCTCATGTGAAGGCCGCCGAAATAGGACCAGACCTTATCCAGGCCGTCCGAGGTTCCCCACCCGAGGAACCCGTGGACAAATACCGTCGGGTAGTCGTTGGTATACGCCGGATTACCGGCAACGAGGTCTTTGCTTTTACGTTTCCAGAGTTTCATGAGTTCTCCCCTTTCAGTTATGGGTAAAGCGTTTTCCGAGACTCTTGTGTCCACTTGTCGTGCGTGTCCACTTGTCGTTCGTGTCTACTCGTCGTGCGTGTCCACTCGTCGTGCGTGTCCACTTACCACTCACATCTTCATTGTACTGGAAGAATCCTATGGCATGTTGTTCGAATCTTTCGCGCGTTCTTTGTTTGTATTATCTAAATGGAGTAAACAAAAAGAGACCAACGGAAGCACGTTCCTGTACAAGTGTGCAAAAAATTCTGCACTCTGTTGCTCTCTATTGCGCTCAGTTGCTTTCCCGCTGCTCCTTGCTGATCCGCTCTCTGTTTCCCTCTTCGCTGCTCCTTGCTGATCCGCTCCTTTTTTCCCTCTTCGCTGCCCCGCTTTCTTCTCTCCGCTGCCCCGCTTTCTTCTCTCCGCTACCCCGCTCTTTTCTCTCTGCTACCCTGCTCTCTGCTCTCCGCTGCCCTGCTCTCTGCTCTCCGCTGCCCTGCTCTCTTCTCTCCGCTACCCCGCTTTCTGTTTCTCTCTCTCCCCCTCAAGGATTTACGTGACCTGGTGAAAAGCCACGTAATAATTCGCTCTCTTTTGAATATGATTACGTGACAATTCTTTTACTCACGTAGTCGAGGCGTCCATGATTCGCTCATAATACGTGAGTATTTCAAAAGTCACGTAAAAGCATTCATTTTTTGCTCAATTACTACGTGACTATTTTGCTAGTCACGTAATTTGGCGAAAGTTGGAATCAAAAGCTAGGCATTCTCCGTAATATAGCATGGCTTTCTCCGTAATATAGCATGGCATCCTCTGCCATTTCATACCATAAGTTGATATATTTCGTTCCATTAGATTTCGTACCATTAGTTTGATATAATGTTACTGTTGGTAAGCCCACTGGCTTAATCACAACATGAGCTGTATTTTCAATGTGGGCAATTTCCACACCATGATTCCTTTCTACATGGTGAAAGAGTTAAAGAAAGAAAATGCATTTGAAGAGAGGATGAACTGCAATGAGTAAAATTACCGAATATCTGCAGGCAACCGGAACGTTCTTCCTGGCCACTGTGGACGGCGACCAGCCGCGGCTTCGCCCCCTGGGCGCCTATGCGGAAGTGGACGGCCTGACCTACTTCGGCGTCGGCGACTACAAGGATGTTTACAAACAGCTTGTGGCCAACCCGAAGTGTGAACTCGTCGCCTGCAAGGCGGACGGCCACTGGATGCGCCTCACCGGCGTGGCCAAATTCGACGACGACCCGAAGTATGCTGAGGCCATTTTCCAGTTCATGCCGAACCTGCGCGACCTCTACAGCCCGGAGAGCGGCCACATTATGAAGACGTTCTACATTGACCCCGTTGCCGCCGTGGACATTCCCGTCATGGGCCCCGGCGAAAGTCTGGTGTAACGGTTCGGAAACTTGAAACGAAGGGCCTGTTATAGTAAAATATCTGACTAATGGATTGACTATCTTCTTTATAAGGAGAATTTCTTTATAAGGAGAAATTCTTCATAAAGAGAAATTCACGAAAGAGGTCCTGGAGAAATGAATTATCTGAAGAAGCTCGTGGCTCTCGTCATGGTCCTGACCCTCATGTTCGGGGTAACGGCCATTGGCGCGGAGGCAAGAGCAACTACCAAGACACCGCACTACGACGACTTCATGGTCATCGGCGACAGCTACGCCACCGGCTACCGGCTGCCGCTGAAGAACGGCAAGTATGTCCGGCAGACCCACGGAAGACGGTTTTCGGGAAGCTTCCCGGACCTCATTGCCAAGGGCGTCGGCGCCAAGACCTATTACAACTACGCCCGGGAAGGCATCTCCTCCAACGAGGTTCGCCTGTGGCTGGATCCGGACTACCAGGTCCCGCAGTTCTACGCTTGGGCCAGTGACCGCACCATCAAAAACAATATGGAGGGTTACAAGGCGCTGGCCAAACAGCAGAAGCAAATCCGGATTGACGCCAAAAAGGCTGACCTTATTGTCATCTGCATTGGCGCCAACGACCTGGCGTATAACGCATTCCTCCGTCAGCCGCTGATGGTCAAGGGCGTTGCCGCACGCACCGGGAACCAGGTCGTCCAGTTTGCCCTGGAAGGTCTGCAGGACACCATTGCTCCGCTCCTTGCAGACCGGCAGTATCAGGAAGCTTTCACCACGGTCCTGGACACCATGATCCGGCTGAACGCACTGGAAGAATTCATTGCGGTCATGGCCGAGAGCATGCTGATGGCGGTTCCGAACTTCTTCCAGAACTGGAATGCCATTATGGATGAACTCCATGCCATTAACCCGAAAGCCAAAATTGTGGTCATGGGCCTGTTCAACGGCCTGGACGGCATGCGTCTGACCCCGTACTCGGTGGTCAACCTGACCAAGCCGCTGGACCTCGTGTTCGAGGCCATGAACGGCGTCATTCTGGACTACAACGCCAACCATAACTACTACACGTTCGTCCGCACGCTCGGCGGCGTCGAAACGCCGGACTGGATTCCGCTGACCGAACTCCTCGCCGACCCGGACAACATGCACACCAACCTCAACTACTGCTCGCACCCGACGCCGGCCGGCCACAAATGGCTTGCCCAGCAGGCGCTGAATGCCCTGCGCTGAGAACCCCCTGGCGCCGGACACGCAACAAACAAAAAATGCTGTCTCTTCCGAGACAGCATTTTTCTTTTGCTGTTCCTGTTGTTCCGCTTTCGGACCGGTCAGTCCTCCAGCTGCATCAGCATATTCAGATGGTTGCGCCAGTAGTTCCGGTATTTGTCCGGCCGGCCGGGGCCAATGTAGGACAGGGATCCGCCAATGGCTGTGCCGTGGTCGCCGATGT
>ONLO01000179.1 GCA_900318715.1 uncultured Eubacteriales bacterium
AAGACCGCTTCCACGGCCGGACGCCGAAAGCGTTCACGCACACCTATGGCTGTCAGGGCAACGTCTCGGACGGCGAAAAGATGGACGGCCTCCTGGCACAGATGGGCTACGAGTTCACGGACACCCCTGCGGAGGCGGACTTCGTCCTCTACAACACCTGCGCGGTCCGCGAACACGCCGAGGAGCGTGTCTACGGCAACCTCGGCCGCCTGAAAGAGTACAAGGCTGCCAACCCGGACATGATCATTGCGGTCTGCGGCTGCATGGCACAGGAAGGCCATGTGGCGGACCGCCTGAAAAAGAGTTTCCCGTATGTGGACCTGGTCTTCGGCACGCACGTTCAGTACAAACTGCCGGAGTTCCTCCTCCGGCTCCTCACTGGCGATTCCGCCCGTATTTTCGATCTTACAGAGAATGACGACGACATTGCGGAGGGTATAGCGCTGCATCGCACCAACCAGTTAAAGGCGTTCCTTCCCATTTCCTACGGCTGCAACAATTTCTGCACGTACTGCGTGGTCCCGCACGTCCGCGGGCGCGAACGGAGCCGCTCATACGACGCCATTATGGCCGAAGCGCGCGACCTCGTGAAGCAGGGCTACAAGGAAATCATGCTGCTCGGGCAGAACGTCAACTCATACGGCAAGGATTTCCGGGAGACGGATCAGTTTGCACGCCTCCTGCGGGACATCAATGACATTCCGGGCGACTTCATCATCCGTTTCATGACCTCGCATCCGCGGGACTGCTCGCGCACGCTGCTGGACACCATGGCGGACTGCGAGAAGGTGGAAGGCCATCTGCACCTGCCGTTCCAGAGCGGCAACGACCGGGTGCTGAAAGCCATGAACCGCCACTACAACCGCGAACACTACCTCGAACTCGTGGACTACGCGAAGAGCGTCATGCCGGACCTGGCACTGACGTCGGACGTCATTGTCGGCTTCCCGGGGGAGACGCATGAGGAGTTCCTGGATACCGTATCGCTCGTAAAGGAAGTGGGCTTCCAAAGCCTCTACACCTTCATTTTTTCTCCGCGCGTCGGCACGCCGGCCGCCAGCATGGAGGATCCTTACACCCGCGAAGAGAAACAGCAGTGGTTCGAAGAACTGCAGTTTGCACAGAATGAAAAGGCCACGGAACTTTCCCGGGCCATGCAGGGCCTCTGCTACCGCGTCCTCTGCGAAGGTCATGCGAAAAACAGAAAACTGCAGGGGAGGACGTTCGGGAACATTATGGTCGAATTCGACGGTCCGGACCGCCTCGTCGGCAAGTTTGTGAACGTGCGGATTACGGAACCGCTGACGTATATTCTCAAAGGCGAGCTCATGTAATAGAATTGAGACAGATACTTAGACAAAGGAGAACCCAGTATGGATGTAGTAGAACTGACCCGGCAGCTTGGCGTCGCCATTCAGGCCGATGAACGGTATACCAAATTCACCGAGTCCCAGGAGAAAGCAATGAGTGACGAGGAAGTCCGCGCACTCAATGACCGTCTGGAGAACCTTCGCGAGCGGTATGAGACCGAGGCGCAGAAGCCGAATCCGGATCAGGTCGTCCTGGGAAATCTGGACACCACGTTCCAGAAGACCTATGGGGACATGATGAACGTGCCGAGCATGGTGGACTACGTCCTGGCGCGCCGCGAACTCGACAACCTCATGAAGTACCTGACGGAAATCCTGTATCTGACGGTCAACGGGGAAGATCCTTTGACCTGTGAGCCGGCCCCGCAGGGCGGCTGCGGCTGCGGATGCAGCCCGGAAGACTGCAACTGCGAAGGCGGCGAATGCGGCCCGGACTGCGGATGCGACTGCGGCTGCTGAGAGGTGAACCATGGCAGAATTTACCCCGATGATGAAACAGTACTTCTCGGTCAAAGAGCAGTACAAGGATTGCATCCTGTTTTACAGAGTCGGTGACTTTTACGAAATGTTTTTTGATGACGCCAAGATTGCGTCGCAGGTGCTGGACCTGGTGCTGACCGGCAAAGACTGCGGACAGGAAGAGCGTGCACCTATGTGCGGTGTCCCGTTCCACAGTGTGGAGCCGTACCTGGCCCGGCTGGTCAGCCACGGCTACAAGGCTGCCATCTGCGAGCAGACCGAGGACCCGGCGTTGGCCAAGGGCCTCGTCAAACGGGAAGTCATCCGCATCCTCACGCCCGGCACGGTCATTGAGAGTTCCATGCTGGACGAGTCGAAGAACAATTACCTCTGCGCCATTTATGCATCGGACGGGATGACCGGCCTCTGCTTTGCCGACGTCTCCACCGGTGACGTTCACTGTACCTCTGTGGAAGAATCGGCTGCCGGCGAGCAGACCATCAACGAACTCGGCCGCTTTTCGCCGCGCGAAGTCCTGGTCAACGCCCAGGGCGAACGCCTGGCGGGCCTGAAGTCCTACCGGGACAAGCTGGAGGGCATCGGCCTCAACGTCCTGGACGACAAGGACTTTGACCTGGAAACGGCGCAGAAGACCGTCACAGAGCATTTCGGACGTCCGCTGGACGAACTCGAGCTGACGTCGGACAACGCCGTACGCGCGCTCGGAGCCGTCCTGAACTACCTCTACGAGGTCCAGAAGACGGATCTTTCCAACATCCGGGACGTTCAGGTCTATTCCGAGGCCAAATACATGAAACTGGATTTCGCGGCACGGCGGAATCTGGAACTGACGGAGACGCTGCGCAACCGCGAAAAGCGCGGGTCTCTTCTCTGGATTCTGGACAAGACAAACACCGCCATGGGCAAGCGCCTGCTGCGCACATGGCTGGAACAGCCGCTGGTCTCCATGCCGGCCATCCTGAAACGGCAGAACGCCGTCCAGTATCTGACGGACAACATGCCCATTCGGGACGAAATTGCCGGATACTTATCCGCCGTCCATGACATGGAACGGCTTATTACCCGGATTTCATACGGCACCGCCAATGCGCGGGAACTGCGGAGTCTCCGGGAAACCATTACCGGTCTGGAGCCGGTCAAAGCGCTGCTTGCTGAGGCCCCGACGGACCTTCTGCAGACTATTGAACAGGAAATTGACCCCTTGACCGACGTCCTGGACCTCATTGACGCCTCCATTGTGGAGGATCCGCCGTTCTCCGTCCGGGAAGGCGGCATGATCAAAGAGGGCTACAGCCCCGAACTCGA
>ONLO01000180.1 GCA_900318715.1 uncultured Eubacteriales bacterium
ATAACATGCGGACGCTCGAATACATGCGGGAACAGAAACAGAAGGACAAAGCGCTGGAAACCCTGGAAATCTATGCGCCCATTGCACACCGTCTCGGAATTACCTCCATTAAGGAAGAGCTGGAAGACCTGTCCATCCGTTACCTGGACCCGTACGGCTACAAGATTATCCAGGACCTTCTGAAAGGCAACGCCGACCACCATCCGAACTTCATTCAGGACACGGTGAACAAGGTCCAGAAGAGGGTGCAGGAGTACATTCCGAGCGCCACCGTCTATGGCCGCACCAAATCCATCTACGGCATTTACCGCAAGATGTTCATGCGCGGCAACAACTTCAATGAAATCTACGACGTCTATGCCATCCGGGTCATTGTGGAGACCGTAGCCGACTGTTATAACATCCTCGGCATTATCCACGACATGTACCATTCCTTGCCCGGACGGTTCAAGGACTATATCAGTACGCCGAAGTCCAACATGTACCAGTCGCTTCACACGACGGTCATCAGCGAGGAAAAGATTCCGTTCGAAGTGCAAATCCGCACCAAGGAAATGCACTACACGGCGGAATACGGAATTGCGGCGCACTGGAAATACAAACTCGGCGTCAAGGACAACTCCAAGTTTGAGGAGCGCCTCACCTGGATCCGGCAGCTGCTGGAGAACCAGAAAGACGCGGACGACGTCGAGGACATTGTGGAAACCATCAAAACGGATTTCGTAAGTGACGACGTCTTTGTCTTCACGCCCCGCGGCGACGTCGTAACGCTGCCGGCCGGCGCCACGGTCATTGACTTTGCCTATGCCATCCACACCCAGGTCGGCCACCGGATGAGCGGCGCCAAGGTGGACGGCAAGATCGTCCCGCTGGACACGGTCGTGAAGACCGGCCAGATTGTCGAAGTCATCTTAAGCCCGGACAAGAAGAAGGGCCCGTCCCGAGACTGGCTCAACATTGTCACCACCGCCAGTGCGCGGTCCAAGATCCGCACCTGGTTCAAGAAGGAGCGTCGTCCGGAGAATATTGAACAGGGCCGCATTGAAATTGAACGCGCCATCCGTCGGAACCACGTCCATTTCACCCCGGAAGAACAGGAACTCATGATGCAGCGCCTCTGCGACCGCAAAGGCTTTGACACGGCAGACGACTTCCTGGCCGCCATCGGCTACGGCAGTGTCACCATTGAGAACATCATGCCGTTCGTCCGGGAAGAATACCAAAAAATGGAGCAGGCCAAGAAGTCGGAGGATCTTCCGGAGGCCGAAGCGGTCCTGAACCCCATCCAGCCGTCCAAGCACAGCAAGACCGGCATTGTGGTCGAGGGCATAGACAACTGCCTTGTCAAGCTCAGCCGCTGCTGCAACCCGCTCCCGGGCGACGAAGTCATTGGATTCATTACCCGCGGCCACGGCGTCTCCGTCCATAAACGGGACTGCCCGAACGTGCCGGTCAACCTGGAAGAGGCGGCCGAACCCGACCGCTGGATTCCGGTGCACTGGGACAAGAACGTCAAGGAACAGTTCAATGCCACGCTGCGCATTTACTGCATTAACAAAATCGGCATGATGGCAGACATTGCCACAGACCTTGCGGCCATGCACGTCAACATCCAGTCCATTTCCGTTCAGTCGGACAAGAGCGGAAACTCCAACATTATTATGACAATCGTTGTCAGCAACGCCGAACACCTGCGGACGGTCATCCTGCACCTGAACAAGGTCAACGGCGTGCTGAGCGTAGAAAGAACAGGTCTTTAATGAAAGCGGTCATACAGCGGGTCTCCGAAAGCTCGGTGACCATAGACGGAACCGTACGCGGTGAAATTGGTCCGGGGTTCCTGGTCCTGCTCGGCGTAGCCGAAGACGACACCGAAGCGGATTCCGACATCCTGGCTAAAAAGGTTGCCAATCTCCGGATTTTTGAAGACGAAGAGGGGAAGATGAACAAGTCCTTACTGGACTGTTCCTATGACTGTCTCGTCATTTCCCAGTTCACGCTTCTGTCGGATTCGAAGAAAGGGAACCGTCCGTCGTTCATTGCCGCGGCCCGTCCCGAGAAAGCCATTCCGCTCTATGAGCGGTTTATGGATCAGCTTAAGGATAATGGCGTCCGCAACGTGGAACACGGCGAATTCGGCGCCGACATGAAAGTCCGTCTGCTCAACGACGGCCCGGTCACCATTCTTCTCGACAGCACGACCTGGATTCGGAGGGACCCCGCATGAAAATTTCCCAGCTGGTCTTAGGACCCATTGAGACGAACGTCTATTTCTTCCTGGACGAGGAGACCAAAGAAGGGTTCATGGTGGACCCCGCCATACCGTCTCCGGCCATTCTGAAAGCCATTGAAGAACTGGGCATGGAACTCAAGTACATTCTCTTAACGCACCGGCACTTCGACCACATTACCGGCGTTCCATTTGTCAAAGAGCATTTTCCGGAAGCCAGGGTGGTCATCGGCCAGGGCGATTCAGCGGTCTTGTCAAACCCCGAAGAGTTTCCGCCGCCCTTCAGCATGGAAATGCCGGAGCTGAAGCCGTGTCCGGCGGACCTGACGGTAAAAGAAGGGGATACCCTGACCGTCGGCGGCATGACCGTGCGGGTCATGGAGACGCCCGGCCACACGCCCGGCGGTGTCATCTATCTGCTGGATGACGAACAGATCATGATTTCCGGCGACACCGTCTTTTACCACTCCTTCGGCCGCACGGATTTCCCCGGCGGCAGCATGGAGCAGCTGAAAGACAGCCTTGCCCGCATTGGCGCGCTGCCGCAGGACTACAACATCCTCTGCGGCCACGGTCCCATGACCACGCTGTCCGAAGAGCGCAAGGCGGACCCGTATATGAGTGCGTTCGTATGATCCTTCAGCTCATTCACCACTCCTACCACTACGAAATGGAGAAGCTGACCCGGTCCTTCTTTCCGGACCGGACCCTGACCGTCCTGGATGACGGTATGCCGCTGCCTGCCGACCGGGCAACGGAGCCGCTCATTGCGGTGGAATGGCAGGAGGCCTGCGCCTCCGGTGACGCGTTCATGCAGGTCACGTTTACGGACCCGCAGGATGGCGTCTCTGAGCGCCAAGCCGAGCCGCTGCAGGCCGGACCGGTTTCTTCCTTCGATACTCCCGAACTGGCCGCAGGACGCGCGCTCTGGACCGTTCTGAGCCGTGTCACCGGTCTGACCCCGCCCTGGGGCATCCTGACCGGGATCCGGCCGTCCAAGCTGTTAGGGCAGCTGACGGAGCAGGCGGGGAGAGCCCTTGCCAAAGACATTCTGCGGACGGTATATCTTGTATCGCCCCGGAAAATTGAACTGGCGGAAACCGTGGCCGACGCGGAGGAGGAAATCCTCCGGAGTTCCACACCGGACTCGTTCAGCCTCTACATTGGCATTCCGTTCTGCCCGAACCGCTGTTCCTACTGTTCCTTTGTCTCGCAGGCCATCTCCACGCCGCAGGCAAAGAAACTGCTGCCGGATTACTTCCTGCACCTGCTGGAGGAAGTCCGGGCAGATGCGGATCTGGCCAGGAAGTGTAACCTCAAACTCCGCAGTGTCTATGTCGGCGGCGGTACGCCGTCCACGCTTTCGGCGGAACAGATTGCGGAGCTCCTGAAAACCGTCCGGGACGAATATGACTTGTCGGACTGCGCGGAGTTCACCTTTGAAGCCGGCCGGCCGGACACCCTGACCGCGGAAAAGCTGCAGGCCATCCATGACGGCGGCGCCGACCGGATCAGCATTAACCCGCAGACCATGTCGGACGACGTCCTGTCCGCCATTGGACGAAACCATACGGCTGCGGACATTGAACAGTCCTTTGCAGATGCCCGCGCCATCGGCTTTGCCAACATCAATATGGACCTCATTGCCGGACTGCCCGGCGACACGCCGGACGGCTTCCGGAATTCCCTGGAACGTGTCCTTGCGCTGCAGCCGGAATCCGTTACCATCCATACACTGGCGTACAAACGCAGTGCGGACCTCGGCGCCACCGCAGAGCTCTTTTCCCGCGGACGGGAGACCGCCGACATGCTGGCGTATGCCGCCGACCGGCTGACCGCATCCGGCTATGCCCCGTACTACATGTACCGGCAGGCGCGTTCTGTTGGCAACCTGGAAAACGTCGGCTGGTGCCGTCCGGGCTTTGAGAGCCCCTACAACGTGTTTATGATGGAGGAGAAGCATTCCATCTTCGCCTGCGGCGCCGGC
>ONLO01000119.1 GCA_900318715.1 uncultured Eubacteriales bacterium
CCGACCGAACCGGCCACGCAGCCGACCGAACCGGCCACACAGCCCTCCGGCGGCGGATCGTCCGGAAACGGATTCCTCTCCATTATCCGGAACGTGGTCAACAGCATTCGCTCCCTCATCCGTTCCATCTTCCGCTGGTAACCGTAAGTCAACGCAGGTAATTCCAAGCCAAACAGATACGGCTGCCTCACCCAGTGTGAGGCAGCCGTTTTTTGTCGTTGTTCCTGCGTTACAGGATCTGGTCCAGCATCTTCTTCGTGGCGTCACCGTTGATGTCCTTGTCGTCGCCGAACATCATGGTGCGGAACTTCAGGCGTTTGTCCTCCCGGAATTCAAAGGCGCGGAGGACTTTGCCGAGTTCGTTCATGTTGTGGGCCACGGGACCCGGGACGGTGGATTCGTAGTCGTAGTAGAAACTGCGGTTCTCGTTGTAGCTGTCCAGGTCATAGGCGTAAAACACGACCGGTTTGTTGATGAGCACCGTACCCATGCAGATGGACGAGTAGTCCGTAATGAGAAGGTCTGTCATCAGGCAGAGGGCGTTGGCATCCGGGTAATCCGTGGCATCCGCCACCGAATTGCGGAGGACTTCGCTCCCCTTCAGCCCCTCCAGAGACTTCCGGCTGACTTCATCGTGCGGGTGCAGACGGACCAGGATGCAGACTTCCCGCTTCTTGTCTTCCGGTTTCATCTTTTTGTTCAGGCCCTTTTCCAGGGACTCTTTCATTTTGGCAAAGTCCACGTGGGCCAGAATGCTGTCCGCGTTCGGGTCATCCCGGAACGTCGGCGCATAGAGCACCAGGTATTTGTCCTCCGCCTGCGGGTACAGGCTGTTCAAATGCAGACGGCGGTAAACCCGGGACTCCGGTCCGGCGTTGCGTTTGCGGAAGTACCAGTCCTGGTTCGGCGAGCCGGTGGAAATGATCTTGTCTTCGGTTACCCCGAAGGCGCTCATATAGTACGGCGCCACGCCCGGGGACGTACAGACCACACGGGTGAGGTTCTTGTTGGCCCCGATTTCCCGCCGGCGGATGTCCTCCGGCTGCGGCATGTCATAGCCGAACTTTTTGAAGGCGCCCATGCCGTGCCAGACCTGGACAATTTCGGTCTCCGGGTTCGGATTCATTTTCCCCATAGCCATGAAGTTGTTGTTGAGGAAAATATATTTGGCACGGCCGGCCCGGAACGCGTCCCAGGTCATGAATTTGACCAAGGACTGTTTGGAACGGAACAGGTCGTTGCGGTCCACCCGGATAATGTTGTAGGCGCTGTTTGTCGCCTTGTTGTGCTCCGCTTTGCGCGGGTCCCGTCGCAGAAGTTCCATCTGGATTTCCCCGAGGGCGTCATTGAAGTTGGCGTCGTACAGGGAAAACAGGATGACCCGGTTCTTTTTGACCGGTAATTTGGCCGCCAGATTGAATACGGCAGCATATGCTGTAAAGGCAAGTTCCTTTACATCTAAGTCCTTTGGAATGAAATTCTGAATGTTCATGCTTAGAGCTCCCAATGAAGAACCGTCTTTCCAATTCGTAATGCCAGGTCTGCGTTGAACGCCTCGTGGATGTCCGGAATGCTGCGGATGACGGTTTCCGCACCGACCAGATTCTGCAGATAATGGGCGTTCGGGTCCTGTTCCAGGAAGGCCACCGTCTTCTCAAAGTCGGCGCGCCCGCTGCGGGAGCTGCCGAAGAGGCGAAGCCCTTTCTCCAGGACCATCCGCGTGTTGATGGGGACATTGTTTTCGGACACCCCCGTCAGCGCCATGGTGCCCTCCGGCTCAATGAGCGCAATCATCTGCTCAATGGCATTCTCCGCGCCGGCGCCGCCGACGCACTCAATGCAGTGGTTCAGCGTCAGGTCCTTCGGCACGTCATCCACCTGGAAACGGCCGTCGGCAAACGAGAACCAGCTGAGTTTGTCGTAGTTCCGGCCGAAGACGAATACGTCGGTGTCCGGCCAGAATGACTTCAGAAGGACGCTGGTTATAAAGCCGAGGTTTCCATCGCCCCAGACGCCGATCCGGTCTCTCCGCGCATGGGCAATGCGGTCCATGCGGGTCAGCACGTGCATGCACACGCTGATGAGCTCCGTAAACGCGGCCACGTTGGTGTTCACGCCGCCGTCAATGGCGACAAGCCGCTCCGGGTCCATGAGGACATAGTCCTGCATGAAACCGTCAAACCCGCTCGAACGGAACTTCGACGAACGGAGGTAATTCTCCGCAATGACGGGGTCCGACTCCACCGGCGTATTCGGAATGGGGATGACGCTGCTGCCCGCCGGGAACGTACCGGTCGGGTCGTACTCCACGGTGGCAATGCACTCGTGGATGAGCGCCATGGGCAGCTTCTGTTCCAGAACGGCTTTCGGCCGGCTGCCCTGGTAGTACCGCTGGTCCGCTTTGCAGATGGACAGGTGGGCCGGACGGATGAGCACACGGCTGCGTGTCAGGGTCAGGTCCTCGAATGTGCCCTCAATGTAGCGCGGAGCCGTCAGCTGGTAGATCTCATTGATCATTCTTCAATGGCTCCTTCTATCATGGTGGCGGCCACCTTCATGTCAAACGGGTAGGTAATTTTAATGTTGGACTGCTCGCCCCGGACGAGGTAGACCGGTTCGCCCTTGAGCGTGAAGATCTTGCAGCCGTCCGTCAGGATCTTCTCTTCCTCTTCGGTCAGGGACGCCATGAGCGCCTTCAGCTTCTTGCAGTTGAAGCTCTGCGGGGTCTGTCCCTGATAGAGGGTGGAGCGGTCCGGAATCTGCGAAATGACCGTGCCGTCCTGGCTCTCGACAATGGTGTCGGTGGCCGGGACCACGGTGTCACAGGCTCCGTACTTCTGTGCGGCTTCAATGTTTTCGTTGATAATGCGGCGGGTCAGGAAGGGGCGGACCGCGTCGTGCGTGACAATGACAGCGTCGTCGGTGAGGCCGAACGTTTCTTCGAAGAACGCCACCGCGTTGCGCAGCGTGTCGTTGCGGGAGGCGCCGCCTTCAATGACCGTGACCTTGTCGGTCTCCCCGACCGCCTCCTTGATGAGGTTGTCGGTATGGGCCACCCAGGTCTTCGGGGTCAGGACGACAATGTGGTCGAACGCCGGGTTGACGAAGAACTTTTCCAAGGTGTGGATAATGATGGGCTTGCCTGCCAGTTTCAAATACTGTTTCGGCGTTTCGGAGTTGCCCATGCGGGTGCCGGTGCCGCCGGCCATAATTGCTGCGAAGACCATCAGATCATCCTCCATTTGGCGTAGAATTTCAAAAGCGATTCAATGTGGATCTGCTTGAGTTTGCGGTTTCGTTTGCTGTCCCGGGCCCAGACGTGGTAGACAATGGCCGCGGGGAAATACAGGACCGTTCCCCGCTTCCGCATCTGGCGGGTAATGTCACAGTCCTCAAAGTACATGAAGTAGCGCTCGTCAAAGCCGCCGACGGCCTGGAAGTCCTTCGTCCGGAAGAACATGAAACAGCCCGTGGCGTTGCCGATTTCAAACGGCTCCGACACGCCCTTGTTCAGCATGGCGTACCAGGCCAGAAGCGCGGTCGGTTTCTCGGTCTTGCTCCGGCGGATGCGACTGGCGGCAAGGTACCAGATGTGCGGATACCGTTTGCCGAGGACCTGGTCCTGGCCGTCCGGGAAGCAGATGCGCGGCGAGAGCTGCACGACGTCCCTGTGTGCCTCCGCGTAGGTGACCATTTTGTCCAGGATGTCGTCCCGGATAATGACGTCCGGGTTGACGATGCAGTGGTAGTCCGAATCCAAAAGGTCCCGGACCTTGTTGTGTCCGGCGCCGAAGCCGACGTTTTCGCCGGTCTCCAGGAGGACAAAGCGCGGGTCGGCGGCGAACTGCTCGTTCAGGAGTTCCACCGTGCCGTCCGTGGAGCCGTTGTCAATGCAGTACAGCGTGAGGTCCACGGTCTTCGCACTGTCCAGCAGTGTCCGGACCGCCTCTTCAATGTATTTGACGTTGTTATAGGTCACTATGCTGGCCGATACTTTGATGCGTTCCAAAGTCCCTGCCCCTTCCTTACTTCTGCATGGTCAGGCGGAGGATTTCCCGCCGCCACTTCAGTTTGTCTGCCAGTGTCGTCGGATGGCCGGTCACGTTGTCCCCGTGCTGCCGGTACAGGATGAGCGGCACCTTGCGGAACTCGACCGTGCCGGCGTGCTCCGCCTGCAGACCAATGTACTGGTCGTGCATGGGGGCCGTCTTCGGAATGGGCAGGATTTTCGGTTTGAGCGTGGAGCGGAAGGCCATGCAGCAGCCCATGTACGAGTTCTTCATGACGTTGCGCAGGAAACCGGCACGGCTGCCGTGCGCGTCAAAGAACGAGGGGCTCAGCTCGTTCAGGTCTTTGTCCACGACAATGGCGTCGTGCACCACGAGGTCGGCGCCGTCATGGAAGGCGTCCATACAGACGGCCACCTTCTCCGGCAGCCAGACGTCGTCCTGGTCACAGAGGAAAATGAAGTCTCCGCGGCAGGCTTTGATGGCGTAGTCAAAGTTCTGGATGACGCCCTTGCCGGGGCCCTCCAGATACCGGATCCGGCCGTCCTCTTTCGCCATGCGGCGGACAATTTCTTCGGTTTTTCCGCCGGGTGCGTCGTCGGAAACCACGACTTCATCCGCCGGTTCCAGCTGCGGCAGAATGGAGTTCAGCTGCTCTTCAATATAGTCTTCGCCATGGTAGGCAGCCAGTGCTACGGAAATCATTGCGAGCCCTCCTTCCGGGCGGTTGTTCCGGAATTAAATCTTTCAAAACATCATAGCATACGGCGCGTTTCTTTACAATAAATGCTATAATAAGAGAAATTCGGAAAGGATGATACCATGTTCAATTTTTTGCTTGGCGTCAAAAAGCTGGACCAGGGGGTCCTGCGCATTACCGGAGCCTTCGTCTTCCGGCACCTGTTTGTCGGGGAAAAACAGTCGGTCCTGATGGACACCGGCTACGGCATTGCCGACCTCCCGAAACTGGTGGAGACGTACATAGATTCGCCGCTCACGGTCATCAATTCCCACTATCATCCGGACCACAGCGGCGGCAACCTGCGCTTTAAGGACGTCCATATCCATCCGGCCGACATGCCCTTTACCGGGGAGCTCTCCATTGAGCACCTGGTCCACACCATCGGCATGGCCGTTATGGACCGCTCGGACACCCGCCGGTTTGTTGCCAAAACCGCCGGCAAGCTATTCCGCCGGACGCACCGGGCACGGACGAACTACACTCCCATGCCGGACGGCACAGAGTTTGACCTCGGGGACCGGAAACTGGTGGTCCGGTGGCTGCCCGGCCACACCGAGGGCAGCTGTGTCCTGCTGGACCCGGACCGGCACACCATTTACACCGGAGACGCCTGCAACACCGGGTTCTGGATGTGGACCAACCCCAAGATGACGCTGGCGGAGTATGCCGACAATCTGGACGCGTTCTACAACGACATAAAAGACCAGGGCTACGAGAAGCTGTACAACTGCCACACGCCCATGGCCAACAAAGTCTCGTTCATTACGGACTTTGCAGCCTTTGCCCGCAGCATCCGGAAAGGAGACCGCGCCGTCCGCATCCATCTGCCCGGATTCCCGGATGACCCGCTCTGCATCCGGGGCAGGATGTCCCTCAAGCACATGGGTCCCATGCTCTGCTTTTATTTTGAGAGCCAGGCCGCCGGAGACGCTCCGGCCCGGGCCGCTCTGCCCGGAAAGAAACTCCTCCAATTGCTTCCGCCCCGAAAGGAGAAGGCTGAATGAAACTCCTTGTTATCAACGGACCCAACCTCAACATGCTCGGCGTCCGTGAACCCGGCATTTACGGCAGCGGCACCTATGACGACCTCTGCGCCCTCATCCGGGACAAGTGCGAAGCCGAAGGCATTGATGTCGAGTTCTACCAGTCCAACCACGAGGGAGACCTGGTCGACCGGATCCAGGCAGCCTTCGGAAACACCGACGGCATTGTCATTAACCCCGGCGCCTACACGCACACCAGCGTAGCCCTTCTGGACGCCCTCAAAGCCGTCCGTATTCCGGCGGTGGAAGTCCACATTTCGGATGTGGATGCCCGCGAAGAATTCCGGCAGATTTCCTACGTTGCCCTGGCCGCGGTGAAGACCATCAAGGGGCGCGGATTCCAGGGTTATCTGGACGCGGTGGACGTGCTCAAATCTTTATAAAATCTTTCCTTTCTCCCGTCTTTTCGTGGTACGAACAGAGAGTATAGTTGACTACGGTTACCCATACTATTTCTGTTGTACAGAGAACACGGGAGTTTTACTTTATGGCGAACATCAGCCGACCCATCCGCACGTTCCGGAGCCGCTTCTTTGACACCGACGACCCGGACTACCTCTGCGGTTACGAAATCTTTTTTATCTGGATTGTCTGTGCCATTCTCGGCGCCTGTCTGGAAATGGTCTACAGCGCCGTTACCAACGGCTACGTGGAGAACCGGTCCTCCCTGGTCTACGGACCCTTTGGCCTGGCCTATTCCATCGGCGGCGTGCTCATGACCATCCTGTTGCACAACGACCGGTACAAACCCAACTGGAAAATCTTTTTAAAGGCCTTCCTCATTGGGTCCGTGGCCGAATACATTATGTCCCTCGGCATGGAGCTGGTCTTCCACCACGTGGCCTGGGACTACTCCAACATGCCGCTCAATATTAACGGCCGCATCTGTCTCCTGTACTCCTGCTTCTGGGGGCTGCTCGGACTGGCCTGGACCAAACTGGCCTGCCCGTTTTTCCACAAACTCATCTGCGCCATACCGAAGGAACCCGGCAAGATCATCTTCTGGATTGTCTTTGTCTTTTTCCTCTACGACTGCATTATTTCGGCCGAAGCGGCGCTCCGGTTCAACGCGCGGCAGGAGGGCATTCCCCCGCAGACCCGCATGGAAGCCGTGCTGGACAAACAGTTCCCGGACTGGTACCTCAAAAAAACCTTCGCCAACTCCATGGGCATTGATGACGAGGGCAACATTTCCGACCAGACGCTTTCCGGACAGGACTCGCACAACCCCATTGTCGGGGACGGTGCGTCCAAAGCGGCGGCATAAGAACAACAAAAAGGCTGTCTCGTGACGAGACAGCCTTTTTTCATTTGGTTCAGGCATCCGGCAGCGTTCGGAACAAGGTCAGAAGGTCGTTGAAATACGTGTAGTACTCGTCCTTCTCCATGGCCATGCCGATGTAGGACTGATGGTCTTTGCCCAGAGTCGGCTCCGCTACATACCAGATTCCCGGTTCCGGCACAGCGGCCGGGTCATACGGCCTGCACGGCATGCCGGCCGGAGCCTCAGTGCCGCGGACCGACACAATGCCGTCGGACGGCGCCCAGGAATCATCAATGCCAAGCGCCGGGTTCCGGTAGCGTTCCATGAGGGGCACGGTAAGGCGGAACGCCGGGGTAATGCCCTTCAGCGGTTTCTGATGTCCCTTTCCGTTGTCCTCCGTCATACGGACCCGGCGGGCGAAGTAGTATGCGCCCGGGACCATGACGTAGTCTTTGACCTGCTGCCGGTTTCGTTCCACGGACAGCTGCCAGAAGACTTCGTCGTCCCCGCAGACAAGGTTCTTCAGTTCCTCTTTCCGCTTCCACGGATTGGTGAAGTGATAGTCCTTGTTGGTATAGGGGTCTTTCATGAGCCCGAAGTGCTCATTCATCATGTCGAAGATCCGGGCGCCGCGGGTCTCGGAGAACGTCATGAACAGACCGTAGAGAAGGTATCCGGCAAAATGCCGTCCCTTCACGCCGAGAAGATCCGTGGCGGAGGTGCCGTTGTTGGCGCCGGACAGGGTTGTGACCGTGTGGACCAGATGGCCCTTGCCGCCTTTGAACAGGTCCGACAGCTCGTCTTCCGGCGTACCGGCGCGCTCTTCTGCGGAACCGGCTTCCAGAAGCGTGGCGAACAGGCAGACGGTGGGGCCGCCGAAGGAGTGGCCGAGAAGGTTGATTTTCTTATGCGCGCCCTCCAGCCCCCAGTCCTTCAGGACGCCGGGGTAGGTGCGGCCGTACCGTGCGTGGTGGTTTTTCTCACTGTGGACTTTTCCGAAGTCCACCGTACCGCCGACCAGATAGGCCCACAGGATGCAGCAGCGGTCCCAGATGCTGTTCAGTGGTCCGACACCGGGCTGGAACGTTTCAAAACCGCGCCGGTTCATCTCCTTCGGCATGTCCATGGAGAACACGCCGAAGTCCCGGTAAACCTTATGCAGCAGCGGCTCGTCCCCGTTGCCGAGGAAGCCGTGGACAAAGACGGTCGGATAATTGTTGCAAAACGAGGATTCGTTCATAGCCAGACTCCTTTTCCTTGCGCAGTCTGAAAGAATATACGGTCAGTCTGCGTCCGGAAGGTTGGCAAACAGATTCATCATGTCCAGGAAATACCGGAAATAGGTGTCCTTGTCTTCGCCGATGCCCATCCAGGACATATGGTCTTTGTCTTCCACCGGCATGTTGTACCAAATGCCGGCTTTGAGGCCGGAAGCGTCCTTGCCGTCCCAGTCCGCCTGCGGCTTGTTCAGCGGGGCGCTCTGGCCCTTGACGTTGACGAGGCCGTCACTCGGGAGCCAGGTTTCGTCCACGCCGTATTCGTTGCGCAGAAGGTCGGAGTTGTAGTTGCAGAGAGCGCGGGGAATACGTGAAATGAAGGTCATGTTGTCGTTGGCCAGAGACTTGGTGCCGGCTTTGTTCAGATGCGTACGGCAGCCGCGGCGGGCAAAGTAATAGGTGGAATCCGACATGCCCATGTAGTCGTTCATGACCTTGCAGTATTCAATTTTCATTTCGTGGCCGACGCCGTCCATGTGAAGGTCGTCATACTCCTTGATGAGTTTCCAGTACTTGAAGGGGTTCTGGAAGTGGAACGTTTTGGTCGTCTTCGGATCCTGGTTGAACCCGAACTGGTCCAGATAAAAGTCCCAGAACCGGGTGAATGCGGTGTCCCGGAGAAACTCGTCCAGAAGCAGGACCAGGTCGTCGACAAAGTCAACGCCGAACTCCCGCAGCCAGGAGGCAAAGGCGGTGCCGTTGTTGACGCCGGACAGCGTGGTGGCCGTGTGAATCAGGTGGCCCTGGCCGCCCTTGAACAGCGGGTTCAGGTCATCCGGGTCCGTGGCGGCAACTTCTTCCGGTGCGCCGTGCGTCATCAGGCCGGAAAAGCAGATGACGGCCGGGCCGCCGAAACTGTGCCCGACAAGATTGATCTTCTTGTGCGCTTCCGTTTTGCCCAGATCCTTGAGAACGCCCGGATAGGTGCGGCCGAACCGTTCGTGGTGGTATTTCTCCGAATGGACCTTGCCGTAGTCGACTCTTCCGCCGAACAGGTAGGCATACAGGACGCAGGCGCGGTCCCAGCCGCTGTTGAACGGGCTGATGCTCGGGTGGTACGTTTCAAAGCCATTCTTCTCCAGATACGGAAGCAGTTTGCGGTCCTGGCGGACGCCCCAGTACGGGATGACTTTGTCCACGCCGTCGGCTTCGCCGAAACCGAAGAAACCGTGAAGAAATACGGTCGGGTATTTGTTGCTCATGTCAATTTCCTCCCTAACAGACAATTTTCCTAACAGAATTCATTCGTTAATAAAGAAACGAGATAACACGCATGACTACCTTTCCAAAAAGAAGAGCCTGCAGCACGACTGTTGCAGGCTCTTCCCCCATTATAGTTTTTGCATTGGGTTTCAACCAGCAGGCTGATTCCGGCCGGGACGGATTTAGTCAGGATCCGTTCCGGGTTACATTCGGGTCCGTTGCGGCGTCCGGTCAGACGTCGGCCAGACAATGGAGCTCCGTCAGAAGCTGCGTAAACTCACTGAAGTACTGGTCTTTGCCGGTAAACATACCAGCCCAGGTCTGATGGTCTTTCGGAACGACCGGCATGTTGTGCCAGATGCCCTTTTCGTACGGCATGCCCGGAATCCACTCTTTGGCGGGCTGGCCGTGCGGAGCGGACTGGCCTTCTACCGGGACCATTCCGTCACTGTAGTGCCAGCTGTCTCCCTCAATGCCCGCAGCCTTGTTGGTGTAGCTGCCGATGAGCATGGAAGTCGGGATAAACAGCGGGTCAATGATATGGTTGGCACGGAACTTGCCGTCCGCTCTCTTATGCGCGCGGGATGCACGGCGGGCAAAGTAGTAGACGTCCGGGTTGGTGACCATATCTTTCAGAAGGATATGGGATGCCTTAACGCCCATTTCAAAGCCGATGGAACCAATGAAGTTGCTGTCCCAGGCGTCAATGCCGGCTTTGGCTTCCTTCGAAATGCCGAAGATGTTACCCTGCAGCTTGGAGGGGTCTTCCATAATGCCGTAATGGTCGGTATAAATGTCCAGGAACGACATGGCGGACTTGCTGCGGCCGAAGAACGCATTGGCGGTCAGGACGCCGCGGGTGACAGCATGGACAACGGTGTCTCCCATGAATTCAATGAGGGATGTGCCGTTGTTGGTGCCGGACAGCGTGGTGACCGAAGCCAGCATCTGCTCATGTCCGCCCTTGAAGAACTCCGAGAGTTCATTGGCCGGCGTGGCCGCCACTTCTTCGGCGTCACCAATGGCCATCATGCTGGAGAACAGGCAGACGGTGGGGCCGCCGTAGGAATGGCCGATGAGATGCATTTTCTCATGGTCCCCTTCGGTGCCGAGGTCTTTGAGAACGCCCGGATAGGTGCGGCCGTAACGGGCATGGCCGAAACGCTCGGAGTGGACTTTACCGTAGTCAACGGTGCCGCCGAACAGGTAGGCCCAGAGCTCACAGCAGCGGTCCCAGACACAGTTGAAGGGACCAAGGCCGGGCTGATAGGTCTCAAAGCCTTCGTCATTCAGATATTTGATGAGGTCCTTGGTGAAGGAGCCGAAATACCGGTAAATGTATCTGCTGAAGCCGGCAGCCGGGTCCACACCCAGGATTCCGTGGATGAACACGGTCGGATAATTGTTGGTGAAATAAGTCTTATCCATTTTCAAAAACCCTCCATTTTTCTTTTTCTCCCGGTGGAGACATAATTAACGAAAATATTTTACCAAAGTAAAAAAATGTAGTCAATGACTCCACGTGTTGACACCCTTAAAAATTTTCCATAAGATGAAATCAGATATATAAAGGAGTGTTTCTATGGAGTACACTCTGGTGACCCGCGGCCGCACCGTTCTGATCCACACGGAAGCGGAGCCGTTTGCCGCGGCACTCCGGAAAACAACCGAATACGCGGTACGCCGCGGCACCGTTTCCGCCCGTGAAACGGTGTCGGAAAACGTGCTGCTCCGGGACGGAGAACTCCTGGAAAACGGACTCCGGCTCTTTGCCGGCGCGGCGGACCGGCCCGGCTGCTCCCTGACGCTGCGCTTCACCGAGCTGGACGCCGGCATGCGCATTGACATGGAAGGCACGGAAGGCTATGCGTGGCAGTTCACGTTCCCGGCCGACCTCAGCGCCGGCGTCTTCGGCGGAGGCGAACAGTACCGCAAGCTGAACTTGAGCGGCCACAAAATTACCAACCTGGTCTCCGAACACATTACGCTGCCGACCATTCTGAAAAAAGGCCTCCTGCCGGCGCCGCTCGCCGGACTCCGGGAGCCGGAGGACATCGGCAGTTACGCCCCCATTCCCACCTACGTCTTCGGGGACGGCTCCCTGCTGTCCTTTGACGTGGACACCGGCGGCACGGCGGACTTCACCGGGCCGCGTCCGGTGTTTACCTTTGACGCCTGCCCGCGGAGCGTGACGTTCCTGTTCGCCCGCAGTTTCCGGGGCCTGCTGAAGGAGCAGAACAAGCTCCGCCCAAACCGCCAGTTCCTGCCGGACTGGGCCATGGGCGGCATGATCCTCGCCGTCCAGGGCGGCACGGACCGCATCCTGGA
>ONLO01000181.1 GCA_900318715.1 uncultured Eubacteriales bacterium
ATATTTTCCTCCGGTTTTCATGGTAGTTCAAACACTAATTTTAGCCTATATATAGCGGTTTTGTCAAGGTTTGCTCCACTAAATACGGTAGTTTCCGCCGGTTCCGGCACCGAAAAAAATGAGCACCGCTCCCCGAACGGGAGCGGTGCCCATTTTCACTTGTTTAAACCGTTGGTACCTGCGGTGCGGCCGGGGGTACCGGGGGAACCGGACCGCCGTCGGGAACGTCGGAAGCTGCCTCCGCGGAAGCCTCCTCTTTTGCCTTGTCCGCAAGCTTTGCATAGGCTTCGGCAATGTCCTTGACCTCGCCTGCCGCAATGAGCTTGTCGGCTGCAATCTGTTCCTCTTCGGTCTTCAGGCCTTCGGCGTGGAGTTCCTCCACCGTCTTGAGGGAGCCGTCCGTCTTGTACGGGGTCCCCTCGCGCCCGAAGGTGCTGTCGCCCATCAGCTGGTAGAACTCCGGTCCTTCAATCTTCTCGTGGACCATGAGGTACTGGGCCAGCTGGTGCAGCTGATCCACGTGGGTGCGAAGAATGTCTTCGGCACGCTGATAGGCCTCGTGGATGGTGTTGACCACTTCGCGGTCAATGGCGCTGGCCGTGGCCTCGGAGTAGTCCCGCATGCGGTTGTAGTCCATGCCGAGGAACACTTCGTTGCTGTCGCTGCCGTAGGTCACGGTGCCGAGCTTGTCGTTCATACCGTACTTGGTAATCATGCTCTTGGCCAGCTTCGTGGCCCGTTCAATGTCATTGGATGCGCCGGTGGAAATGTCACCCAGAATAATGGATTCCGCCACACGGCCGCCGAGCAGCGTGACCAGGTTGTCCAGCATGACGGTCTTCGTGCTGTAGTTCCGGTCTTCCACCGGGACCGACATGGTGTATCCGCCGGCGCCGCCGCGCGGAATGACGGAGACCTGGCTGACCGGGTCCAGCGTCTTGAGGTAGTAGTTCGTGATGGCGTGTCCGGACTCGTGGTACGCTGTCAGTTTCTTCTCCAGATACGTCATGCGGCGGGACTTCTTCTCCGGTCCGACCATGACTTTAATGGCGGCTTCCTTAATGTCCAGGTTGACAATGGCCTTCTTGCCTTTGCGGGCAGCCAGGAGCGCAGCCTCGTTGAGGAGGTTCTCCAGGTCCGCGCCGGTGAAGCCGGCCGTGGTGCAGGCAATTTCGTGGAGGTCGACATCCGGTCCGAGCGGTTTGTTGCGCGCGTGGATCTTGAGGATGGCCTCACGGCCTTTAATGTCGGGGTAGTTGACGGTGACCTGACGGTCGAAGCGGCCGGGACGGAGCAGGGCCGGGTCGAGGATGTCGGGACGGTTGGTGGCGGCAATGACGACAATGCCGAGGTTGCCCTCGAAGCCGTCCATTTCCACAAGCAGCTGGTTCAAGGTCTGCTCGCGTTCGTCGTGTCCGCCGCCCATGCCGGCGCCTCTGTGGCGGCCGACGGCGTCAATTTCGTCAATGAAGATGATGGCGGGCGCGTTCTTCTTCGCCGTGTCGAAGAGGTCACGGACACGGGAGGCACCGACACCGACGAACATTTCGACGAAGTCGGAACCCGAAATGGAGAAGAACGGGGCGTTCGCCTCGCCCGCAGTTGCACGGGCCAGCAGCGTTTTACCGGTACCGGGAGGGCCGACCAGGAGGACGCCCTTCGGAATGCGGGCACCGAGCTGGTCATACTTTTTCGGGTCTTTGAGGAATCCGACAATTTCTTCCAGTTCCTCTTTCTCCTCGTCCGCACCGGCCACGTCGTCAAACGTGACCTTCTTGGCGGTCTCGTCGCCCTTGCGGATGCGCGCCTTGCCGAAGCCCATGGAACGGTTGGCGTCGTTCATCATGGTGGTGTTCATCCGCCGCATGAGCCAGACCAGGACCAGGACCATGAGGACCGTGGAGAGCAGGACCGGCAGAAGCTGGTAGAGCCAGGAGGACGACGCGCCGGCCTCGTAGTTCATCTTGATGGGCTTATCCGGATGCTTGAGGTTGTACTCGTGAACGCTTTCATGAATGTCGTTGACAAAGATTTCCACGCTCGGAACGGAGTAGGTCCGCTCCTCCTTCTCGCCCTTCAGGACATAGGTCAGCTTGCCGCTGCCAATGTTCAGGTTGTACTCCTTGACCTGGTTGTTGTCGAAGTACTGGACAATCTGGTAGTACTCTTCCTTGGTGTCGTTCAGGTTCGTCCGGAACGAGGAATACATGGAAGCAACAATCATCAGCGGAATGAGAAGCCAGAGCAGTGTGGCCAGAATAGAGCGGCGGCTGCCGCCTTCCGGGCCGTTCTGGTTGCCGGGGCCAAAGTCAAAGCCGTTGTTGTCGTTGCGGTTGTTGTCAGCCAAATTCGGGTCCCTCCTTATACGTTATCTTCGTATACGGATGCCTTGAGGACCCCGACATACGGAAGATTTCGGAAATGCTGGTTATAGTCGAGGCCGTAGCCCACGACGAATTCATCCGGAACAACAGCGCCGACATAATCTGCTGTTATGTCCGCCAGGCGGCGTTCCGGCTTATCCAGGAACGTGCAGATCCGGATGGAGTTCGGATTGCGCATTTTCAGGATTTCAAGAAGACTGGAAAGCGTCCGGCCGGTGTCCAGGATGTCCTCCACAATGAGGAGGTCCAGGCCGGAGAGGTCAAGGTCCAGGTCCTTGACAATTTTGACGGAGCCGTGACTGGTGGTCCCGGAGCCGTAACTGGAGACGACCATAAAGTCAATGGAGAGCGGCAGGTCAATGGCGCGCATAATGTCGGCCATGAAGACCACGGAGCCCTTCAGGACGCTGACGAGGACCAGATTCTTCCCGGCATAGTCTTTGGTAATCTGCTTGCCGAGACGGTCGACAATTTCTTTAATCTGTTCTTCGCTGATCAGAACTTCCCGAATGTCATCGGACATAGTCTCACTGAACATGAAATGGTTCCTCCTGTTTGTTGAAAAAATTTGGGGCGATTCAGCGCTCCACCGAACACACCAGAATCCATCCGGTGTCAGCGGCGGGCCGGAACCCGTCTGCGGTTCCGAAGCCCTCCAGAAAGACGACGGTGCCGCCGCTTTCGAGGAAGAGCCGCCGGCTGCGTTCCGGGACCGGAACGTTCTGTTCCGTGAACAGCTGCTTGACGGCTTTGTTCACGCCCCGCCCGGCCGGGCGGAACCGGTCTCCGGGCCGTCGGTTCCGGACGGTCAATGAGGGTAGTATTTTATCATAATCCAGGGCGTTTTCCAACACGGCTGCGGGAAGCGGCCCCTCGTTTTTGCGCAGTTCCAGACGAAGTGTTCCGGTAGGAACAGAAATGCGGAAAACATCCGCAGCGGTTCCGGGTTCCGGAAGCGCCGGCCGCTCCAACGGGACGGCAAACGGCGGGACGTCATCCGGGTCGTCCGGGTACCGGCAGGTCAGCCGGTCCTCCGACACCGTGACATAGGCGCCGGACGGAATCTGGACCTGTCCGCCCTCCGCCGGAAGCGCCAGGATGGCGTCAATGTGACGAGCCTCCGGCACAATGCCGCCGCAGGCGGCGGTCAGAATGCGAAGCAGCGCCCGGGAGGACACGGCGCGGTCGGCCGCACGGAAGAGGGCCATGTCATAGGCCTCTTCCCCGTCCAGGCGGGCCTGTTCTGCCAGCTCGTCGGCCAGTCCGGACAGACAGGATTCGTCGGTACGGAGCAAGTCCATGCATCGCAGAAGATTCTGTGTGGCCGCCGGATTGACCGCGTTCAGTTCCGGCAAAATGGTGTTCCGGATGTAGTTGCGGGCGTACCCCGGGTCCTCGTTGGTGCTGTCCTCCACAAAGGAGAGGCCGTGGTCCCGGCAGTAGTCCTCCACCTCCGTCCGGGTGCAGTCAATGAGCGGACGGACAATGTCGTCCCGTACCGGCGGAATGCCGGTGAGGCCGTTCAGACCGGCGCCGCGGACGAGATGAAAGATAAGGGTTTCCACGGCATCCGACGCCGTGTGAGCCGTTGCAATCTTAACGGGTGTGCCGGGCGGCAGCGCTTCCCGCTGCTCCTCCGCCAGTTCCCGGAAAAACTCGTACCGCACACGGCGGCCGCAGGTCTCCAGGGACTCCCCGCTCTCCGCCGAGAGCGCGGGCACATCCGCGTCCAGGACGCGCAGCGGAATGCCGAGGTCCTCACAGACCCTACGGCAGAACGTCTCGTCCCGGCGGGCCTCGCCGCCCCGGATGCCGTGGTTCACATGCGCCGCCACAATGGTCAGGCCAAGTTCGCTTTTCCGCGCGGCCAGAACGTGCAGCAGCGCCATGGAGTCCGCGCCGCCGGAAAACGCCGCAATGACGCAGGCGCCGGGCGGGAGCATCCGGTAACGGGCCATGGTCCGCTCCGCTTTTGCGGTCAGACCGGAATTAGAAGCCGACATTGTCACGGTCCTCATCAATGGTGCGGAACAGGGTGAATTTGTCGTCCCAGCCGAGGTCCACCGAGCCGGTCGGGCCGTGGCGGTTCTTGCTGACAATGACTTCCACCTTGTCCACCTGTTTGACGTCCATGTCCTCTTCGTTCTCGGAACCGTCCGCATAATAGTCTTCGCGGAACAGCATGAGGACAATATCGGCATCCTGTTCAATGGAGCCGGATTCCCGAAGGTCCGACAGCTGCGGACGGTGGGACTTGGAGCCGCGCTCCGTGCCGCGGGACAGCTGGGCCAGGACCATGACCGGGACCTCGAGGTCCTTGGCCATGAGTTTTAAGTTCCGGGTAATTTCCGAGACCTCCTGGACACGGGAGTCCGTCTTGGTGCCGGATTTCATCAGCTGCAGGTAGTCCACAATGACGCATTCCACGTTGTGGAGGCGGCGGATCCGGGCCTTCATTTCGTTGACGGTAATATCGGACTTGTCGTCCAGATAAAGCGGTGCGGTGCTCAAGGATTCGGTGGCCACCGCCAGGCGTTCCCAGTCCTTATCTTCCAGCTTGCCGTTGCGCATCTTCACGCCCTCAATGCGGGCTTCCATGGAGACGACACGCTGCGCAAGCTGTTCCTTGCTCATTTCCAGCGAGAAGAACAGGACCTTGCGGCCGGAGTTGACCGCCACGTTGCGGGCCACGTTCAGGGCAAAGCTCGTTTTACCCATGGCCGGCCGGGCGCCGACAATAATGAGGTCGGAGCGGTTGAGGCCGGAGATCATGCTGTCCAGTTTGGAGAAGCCGGTCGGAACGCCGAGGTACTTTTCCCGCTCGTCCGAGTTCAGCTTGGCCAGCCGGTCATAAACCTTGTCCACAATGACTTCCCCGACGCGGGAAGCCTCGGCCGAGGACTTGCCCTGACGGATGTCGTAGATCTTCTGCTCAGCGCTGTCGAGGAGCAGGTCCGCGTCCTCTTCCTCCCCGGTCACTTCGCCGAGGATTTCATTGCAGCGCTCAATGAGCGTCCGCTTCATGAACTTGTCTTTGACAATTTTGGCGTAGGACTCGACGTTGGCCGTGGACGGAATGGCATTGGCCAGCTGAGCCAGGTAGGTCCGGGCGGCCTTCTCGTCCATAATGTTGCCGGCTTTGAGCTGCTCCATGACCAGGACCGGGTCCGTGCTTTCGCCGTTGGCATCCAGCCGCAGGAGGGCGTTGTAAATGGCCTTGTGCTGCGGCATAAAGAAGTATTCGGTTGAGAACCCGCGGGACAGGATCAGCTCCAGACAGGCGTGGTCGGTCAGCAGACACCCGAGAAGGGCCTGCTCCGCTTCCGCGCTGTAAGGCATATTGACATTGCCCGTATATACGGTATCCGGCATATGCGCCACGTCCTTTATCTAAAAGTTGCTCAGGCCTCCGTGACCTGGACCTTGATTTCCGCTTCCACGCCCTGGAACAGTTTGACTGTGGCGTTGTAGGTGCCGAAGGCTTTAATGTCCCCGACCGAAACCTTGCGCTTGTCCACGTTAATGCTCGTGTCCGTGCGGATCTTCAGGGCAATGTCCTTGGCGGTAATGGAACCGAAGAGTTTTCCGCCGGCGCCGGCTTTGGCGGTCAGCGTGAACGTCTTGCCGTCCAGCTTCTTCGCCTGTGCCTCGGCAGCCGCTTTCTCCGTGTCATACTTGAACTGTTTGGAGGCTTCGGCGTTCTTCATTTCCGTAACGTTCTGGGCGTCGGCCTCCACGGCCAGGTTCTTCGGCAGCAGGAAGTTCCGGGCGTAGCCGTCCGAGGCATTCACCAGTTCTCCCTTTTTGCCGAGTCCTTTGACGTCCTGTTTGAGAATGACTTTCATAGTGCTTACTCCGTTTCGAGGTATTCGGTAATGGCGGCTTCCAGACGGGCCACGGCTTCGTCGGCCGAGACGCCGGTCATCTGGGTTGCGGCCATGGTCAGATGACCGCCGCCGCCGAGTTTTTCCATAATGCGCTGCACGTTCATGGCGCCCAGGGAACGGGCGGAAATGCTGACCGTTCCATCCTCCTGGAAGACGACATACGAGGACCGGATGCCGACCACGCTCATGAGGTCGTCGGCCACCTGGGACGCAATAATGCGCATGTTTTCTTCATGGACATCCGTGGTGACGGCAATGGCGCAGTCTTTATACGTGAACGCCGTGCCGAGGATGGCCGATTTGGCTTTGTAGTTCTCCATGCTGTTGGCGAAGAGCTGCTTGACGGACACCGTGTCGGCGCCGTGGCTCTTGAGGTACGCGGCCGCTTCAAACGTGCGGACGCCGGTGCTGAGCACGAAGTTCCGGGTGTCCAGCATAATGCCGGAGAGCAGGGCCTCCGCGCACATGGGGTTGAGCTCGACCTTGGCCGGAATGTACTGGAGCAGTTCCGTAATCATTTCCGAGGCCGAGGAGGCATTGGGTTCGTCGTAGAAGAGCACCGTGTTCTTCAGGTAGTTGGCCGTCCGGCGGTGGTGGTCAATGACCGCAATTTCGTCGAACTTGTCCGTAAGGTCCGGGTACTCCAGGGAATTCGGCCGGTGGGTGTCCACGACGACCAGAAGGGTTTTCTTGCCCAGCATGAGCAGCCGGGCGCGCTCTTCGCTGACGAAGACGTTCCGGTGGACGCTGGCCGCAATGTCCGACACCAGGTTCTGCGCCATGCAGGTGTCCCGGTTGAGAAGGACGTAGCACGGCTTGCCGAGCGCATAGGCCATTTCATAGACGCCCATGCAGGATCCGATGCTGTCCAGGTCGGCAAACTGGTGTCCGGAGACGAAGACGGCGTCGGCATCCACAATGTGGTCCGCCAGGGCGGTGGCCATGGACCTGGCCTTGACCTTGCTGGACTTGGTCGTTCCGCCGACCGTGCCGCCGAAGAATTCGTATTCGCCGTTCGTGTTGATGGCGGCCTGGTCCCCGCCGCGGCTCTGGGCCATTTCCATGGCCATGGTGGCAAACTCGTCGTTCTCGGCCAGGGATCCGCCGCGGCCGATGCCGATGGAAACGGTCAGGTCCAGCGGATGTTCGCCGTACTGGTAGTCCCGGATGCGTTTGAGGATTTCAAAGCGGTTGTTCCGCAGTTCCTGCAGGCCCCTCTCCTCCATGACGACGAGGTACCGGTTGCCGCTCAGCTTTTTGAAGGAGCACGGGTATTCGGCGGCCCACCCTTCCAGAATGGTCTCCACCTCACCGCTGATGACTTCGCATTCGCTGTTGCGGTACTGACGGTATATTTCGTCGAGGTTGTCGAGTTTAATGTGGATGGCGCACGGGCGGGACTCCCGGTATTCCAGGGCGTCGTGTTTAAGGGCCGTGTCGTCCACAAAGAAGAAGCACCAGGATTTCGGGTCGGTGTCCAGGGACCCGGCGTAGACCGTATAGTACCGGCCGTTGTAGGTAATGTTCAGTCCCTCGTCCATGTCGGCCACCGTCCGGAAGTCGTGGTCGCCGAGGAATTCGGAAATGGTCCCCTTCGGGAGGCGCTTCTCGGGCAGCACCGACTCCTCAAAGAGCCGGTTGTACCAGAGCAGCATGCCGTCCTTGTCGGTGACGGCCACGGCCATGGGATACGTCTGGTTTCCGCCGTTCTCGGCAAAGTACTGGTTGGCTTTGTCCAGCACTTCCCGCCGGTAAGCCCGCCGGGAGAACAGCAGCCAGAGGCTCAGGGCGGTCAGAAGGAACCACACGCACAGCGCAGCAATTCCGGCCGCGGTGCTGTAGAAGAACAGCGCAGCCACGGCAGCCGCAGCGGCAGCCAGAATGACAATGAGGAGTGCTATGTTCATAGTCCTTCGTTCCCTTTCCGCCTCAGACCTCCATAATGATGGGAAGGATCATGGGGCTTCGTTTGGTGCGTTCGTAAATGAGACGGGAAATTTCATCCCGCATACGGGACTTGATGGTGGCCCAGTCCCGGATGTCGTTGTCCAGACAGTTTTCAATGGCCCACATGGCAATTTCACGGGCGTCCTCAATAAGTTCTTCCGACTCGCGGACATAGACAAAGCCGCGGGAAATAATGTCGGGTCCGGAAATGACTTCGCTTGTGTCAGAATCCATGGTGACAACGACGGTCATAATACCGTCCTGCGCCAGGCGCGTGCGGTCCCGCATGACGACAGAACCTACATCGCCCACACCGTAACCGTCCACGAAGACGCGGCCTGCCGGAATGGTGCCGGCGGAACGGATGGCATCCTCACTGACTTCGACCACACGGCCGATGTCGGAAATAATAATGTTGGACGACGGAATGCCCATGGCTTCGGCCAGCATCTTATGCTTCTGCAGATGCCTCTGTTCGCCGTGGACCGGAATGAAATACTTCGGCTGAATGAGGCCGAGCATGAGTTTGAGTTCTTCCTGATAGGCGTGTCCGGAGACGTGGACGTCATACATCCGCTCATAGACCACTTCGGCGCCGAGCTTGATGAGGTCGTTGACGACGCGGCTGACGGTCTTCTCGTTGCCCGGAATGGGCGTGGCGGAAATAATGACGTAGTCGTTGGCGGTAATGGTGACCTGCCGGTGGTCGGACGTGGCCATACGGGACAGCGCCGCCATGGGTTCGCCCTGACTGCCCGTGGTAATGAGGAGCAGCTGTTCCGGCGGATACTTGTTGATG
>ONLO01000121.1 GCA_900318715.1 uncultured Eubacteriales bacterium
CTGGATGGTCGGATCCTCTTCGGCAAGACGAAGGAGGCCCTGGGCAATCTTCTCTTCCTCGCCCTTCTTGGTGGAGTACACCGCCATGGACTGGCACGGGTTCGGAAGGTTCAGGCCCTTGAGGGTCACAATCTTCTTCGGGTCACAGAGGGTGTCACCGGTCTGAAGGCCGGCAAGCTTCGTAATAATGCCGATGTCACCAGCGGTAATTTCCTTAATGTCGGTCTGCTTGCCGCCCTGCGGGGCAACCAGTTTACCCATGCGCTCGGATTTCTCGGTGCGCGGGTTGTAGACCGGGGTCTCCTGCGTCAGTTTGCCGGAAATGACCTTGACATAGGACAGTTTTCCAACGAACGGGTCGGCAACGGTCTTGAAGCAGATGGCGGCCAGGGGGCCGTTTTCGTCACAGGGAACGCTGACTTCGTTTCCGTCGGCATCCACGCCGGTCTCGCCGGTCTTGCAGGCTGCGGACGGACCGAGGTTGGCAAGGCCCTTGAGAAGCAGGTCAATGCCTTCGAGCTTGGTCGAGGAGCAGGCGAAGACCGGATAGACGTCACCGGCTACGACACCGTCCAGAAGTCCGGTCAGGGCTTCTTCTTCGGTGAAGGGTTCGCCTTCGAAGTATTTTTCCATGAGTTCGTCGCTCGTAGTGGCAACGGCCTCATTGAACATGTCCCGCATGGCGTCGAGTTTGTCACTCTCCGGCATGTCAATTTCGGTGGCTTTGCCGTCCGCATACTTGTAGGCCTTGTTCTGGGAGAAGTTGACCAGCGCGGCAATTTTGTCGTTCTCAATGTAAGGGACGACCACGGGGCAGAGTTTGTTGCCGTGGACCTCTTTCAGCGCCTCAAAGACGTTGCCGAAGTTGGCGTTTTCGGCGTCGGTCTTGTTGATAACGAAGATTTTGGACAGGTTCCGCGCCTCGGCTGCCGCAAAGGCTTTCTCGGCACCGACGTCATACTGTACTTTTTCCGCATCGGTCACAATGACCATGCTGCCTGCCGCACGGGCGCCTTCGGAAAGGCCGACGGCAAAGTCGAAAAGACCGGGAGTGTCAATCAGGTTGAGCTTGACGCCGTCATATTCAAGACTGGCAACGGCAGACTGCAGGGATGCCTGGCGCTTTTTCTCTTCCGGGTCAAAGTCCATGACAGTGGAGCCCTCCGCCACGGAGCCCATGCGCGGAGTTGCGCCGGCAACAAAGAGCATAGCTTCGCAAAGGCTGGTTTTTCCTCTGCCGGAATGACCCGCAACGACAATGTTTCGGATATTACTGGATGCATAGCTTTTCAAAATGGATTCCTCCTCGGTCTGAAACGCTTTGATTTTGGCAAAGCGTCCAATTTCTTTTGATGATATTCAAAAAATTACACAAAAAACCTGCGCAGTTTCAGAGAATACTGTGACAATTCTAACATGAAGGGGCGTCCTTTTCAATAATAAAAGAGCCGGCCGGCCACGGTCTGCCGTCCAAAAACAAGTTGCCCAAGAAAGCGACACAAAGATTGGTCAGTTTTCGGATTGTTTTTCATGGGGAAAGGGGCATAATGAAGACAGGGGTGAGCGGCCGCTCACCACTGTCGGACAAAGTCGTCTCCTTACCTTGACATTCCAAAATCCGGAGGACTTGACGGATGAATACTTATCTTTCCAGCGTACTTGACCGTGTAAAGAACGAACATGCTTCCGAACCGGAATTCTGCCAGACCGTGGAAGAAGTTCTCCTGTCCCTGGAGCCGGTCATTGAACAGCATCCCGAATATGAGGCCGTCGACCTTCTGAACCGCATGGTGGAACCCGAGCGGATGTTTACGTTCCGGGTCGTCTGGACAGACGACGCCGGCCGCGTTCACACCAACACCGGTTACCGTGTTCAGTTCAATGGTGCCATCGGCCCTTATAAAGGCGGACTTCGTTTCCAAAAAAATGTCAACCCCGGCGTCATCAAATTCCTCGGGTTCGAACAGTGCTTCAAGAACAGCCTGACCGGTCTCCCCATCGGGGGTGGCAAAGGCGGTTCGGATTTCGACCCCGCCGGGAAATCCGACGCCGAAATCATGCGGTTCTGCCAAAGCTTCATGCAGGCGCTTTACCGCTTCATTGGTCCGGATACCGACGTGCCCGCCGGCGACATGGGCGTGGGCAGCAGGGAAATTGGTTACCTGTTCGGCGAATGGCGCCGGCTCAAAGGGACCTTTGAAAACGGCGTTCTCACCGGAAAAGACCGGTCCTTCGGCGGCAGCAGGATCCGGCCGGAGGCCACCGGATACGGTGCCGTCTACTACCTGCAGAACGTGCTGGCTCATGAGTATGAAAAAATTGAAGGAAAGACCATTGCCTGCTCCGGATTCGGCAATGTGACCTGGGGGATCTGCAAAAAAGCCCGCCAGCTCGGCGCCGTGGTCGTCACGCTGTCCGGCCCCGACGGTTATATCTACGACCCCGACGGGGTCACTTCCTCCGACGAGAAAGTGGAATACCTGCGGACCATGCGCGCCTCCGGCCATGACCGGGTCCAGGACTATGCGGATAAGTTCGGGGTGGAATTCTTCCCCGGGGAAAAGCCCTGGGGCGTCAAGGCGGACATTGTCATGCCCTCTGCCGTCCAGAATGATGTCGGAATCCGCGAAGCGGAACAGATTGCCAATAACCGGATCCGATACTACATAGAAGTGGCCAATATGCCGACCACGAATGAGGCTTTGACCTTCCTGCGGGACCAGCCCGGCTTGGTTGTGGCACCGTCCAAAGCGGTCAACGCAGGCGGCGTATCCGTCTCCTGCCTGGAAATGTCCCAGAACAGTGAGCACCTGGTATGGACCGCCGAGCAGGTCGACGATCAGCTCCACGCCATTATGGATGAAATCTACGGAAACAGCGTGGATGCCGCGGAGCGCTACGGCCTCGGATATGACCTCGTGGCCGGCGCCAACATTGCCGGTTTTGAACGGATTGCCCAGGCCATGATGGCACAAGGAATATTCTAAAAAGGCACACCTGTTAAAAAACTGTAACGGTTCCGTCAATCCATTTGACTTCAACCATGTATCATACTAAAATGTTTCTGTTGCATATTTTGTTTCGCGAAACGAGTAGGGTGAAACAAAAGTAGTTTTTTGCAAACAGTTTATAAGGAGATGGAAAAATGGCACAGAAAGTATTTATGATCGGCGGCACCGGACTCCTCGGCTCCAAGGCCGCAGAGCAGTTCATTGCCCACGGCGACAGTGTCAAAACGCTGGCGCTTCCGCCCCTTCCGGAAGGCGCTCCCCTGCCGGAGGAAATGGAAATCATCTTCCAGGACGTCAACAAGTGCACCGACGAAGAGCTGGAAGAACTCATGAAAGGCTGCGACACTCTTGTTTTCGCAGCTGGTATTGACGAGCGCGTGGAGCTCCCGCCCCCAGTCATTGACGCTTACTACAAGTACAACATTGCTCCTCTGAAGAGAATGATCCCCATTGCCAAGAAACTTGGCTACAAGGGCTGCGTCGTCTGCGGTTCCTACTTCACCTGGCTGACCAAAAACCGCCCGGACATGAAGATGGCCGAGCGCAACCCGTACATGAAGTCCCGTCTGGACCAGGAACTCTATGTCGAGTCCCAGTGTGACGAGAACTTCTACGGCGCCGTCATGGAGCTGCCCTATATCTTCGGCACGCAGCCGGGCCGCCGTCCGGTCTGGACCGTTCTGATCAACCAGATCAAAGCCATGGACAGCCTGCCGGCTACCTTCTATCCGGCTGGCGGCACTGCCATGCTGACCGTCCGTCAGGTCGGTGAAGCCATCTACGGTGCCACTCAGGTCACCAAGGGCTTCCGCCCGTATCCGGTCTCCTGCTACAACATGGACTGGAAGACCTTCCTGAAAATCGTCTACAGAGCCCGCGGCATGGACAACGACCGCAAGATCGTCTCCATCCCGCCCTGGATGATGGCCCTGTACATGCCGGTCCTCAAGCGTGACTTCAAGAA
>ONLO01000182.1 GCA_900318715.1 uncultured Eubacteriales bacterium
ACTACTTTGCCAACGACATCAATGAACTGGCCGGCATTATCCGCGAGGCTTTCAAAATTGCCAAGTCGGACCGACCCGGCCCCGTGCTCATTGACATTCCGAAAGACGTTCAGAACCAGATCATTGAGTTTACGCCGCAGGGTATCATCAAGCCCTATGACCGGATTGCACCGAAGCCGGAACGCATTCAGGAAGCGGCGGACATTATTGCCGAGGCAAAGAAACCGTACATCTACATTGGCGGCGGCGTTACGGCGGCCAATGTGTACGACGAAGTCCTGGCCCTGGCCGACAAGATTGATGCTGTCATCGGCACTTCGCTGATGGGCATTTCCGCCGTGCCGACCGCGCACAAGCGCTTCCTCGGCATGCAGGGCATGCACGGCCATTTCGCGTCGTCCATTGCACAGGATGAAGCCGACTGCATTATTGCCGTCGGCGTCCGGTTCTCCGACCGCGCCACCGGCAATATCAGTAAATTTGCCAAACGCGCCAGCATTATCCACCTGGATGTGGACTATGCCGAAATCAATAAAAACATTGAAGCCAACATCGGCGTCCGCGGAGACCTGAACCTCTCTCTGAAGGCGCTCATTGAAGCGGTCCCGCAGAAGCTTCATCCGGAGTGGATGGAGCGCGTGGAGGAGCTTCGCCGCAAGGAAGCGGCCTTTGAGCCGCAGGAGCCCGGCAAAATGACCCCGCACAAGGTCCTTGAAGTCATCAACGAAGTCAAGAAGCCGGATTCGGTCGTTGCCACCGACGTCGGCCAGCATCAGATGTGGGCGGCCCAGTATCTGGAGTTTGAGAAACCCCGTACGTTCATTACCAGCGGCGGACTCGGAACCATGGGCTTCGGCATGGGCGCCGCCATCGGCGCCGCGGTCGGCACGAAAAAACACACCGTTCTTGTCACCGGCGACGGCAGCTTCGGCATGAATCTCAACGAAGTGCTGACGGCTGTTTCCCACAAGGTCCCGCTGACGGTGGTCATTATGAACAACGGCGTGCTCGGCATGGTCCGCCAGTGGCAGACCCTGTTCTATGAAAAGCGGTATTCCAATACCACGCTGGATGTCCGCAAAGTGGATTACGTCAAACTCGCCGAGGCCTTCGGGGCCAAAGGCGTGGTTACCGCGGATCTCGAATCATTCCGCGACGCATTTAAGGAAGCCTATGCGTCCGACGGCGTCACCCTCATTGACTGCCGCATTGACAAGGACGAATTCGTTCTTCCCATGCTGCCTCCGGGAGGCGCAATTGATGAAATCATTACGGTAAAGGAGGAAATCTGATGGCTGCCAACATTCCGGACGAGACCAAATTCGTCATTGCTGTTTACGTTGAGAACAAATTCGGCGTCCTGACCCGCGTCACCAGTATGTTCACCCGCCGCGGTTTCAACATTGACGCCCTGACCGTCGGCGTCACGGAGTCACCGGAGTACTCCCGGATTACCATCTCCATGAGCGGCGACGGCTACGCCAGAGCGCAGATGATCAACCAGCTCCGCAAACTCCACAACGTGAAGAAGGTTGAAATCCTGGACGAGAAAGACTCCATTGAGCGCGAATTCGCCCTGGTCAAAATTCAAAACGACCCGGAGAGCAACGGAACCATTCTTTCCGCCCTGGACATTTATGACGCCAAAATTATTGACTACGCCGTGGATTCCCTCTGTGTGGAAGTCACCGGTGACTCGAAGAAAATTGACGCGTTCATTGAAACCGTCCGTCCGCTCGGCATTATTGAGAGCTGCCGGTCCGGCGTTGTGGCCCTGAGCAAGGGGAGCAGCCGGATGCTGGACATGCCCGACATTTACTGAGTTCATATGCAAACCCGCCTGTAATTTACTGCATGTTCCAAACAATGCAGAAATGATATGTAAACCTTGAAGATTGGAGTGCTAACTATGGCAAACGAGAACAGAATCTTTTACGAAGCAGACTGCGACCTTTCGAAACTGGACGGCAAAACCGTTGCCATCATCGGCTACGGCTCCCAGGGTCATGCCCATGCGCTGAACCTGAAGGAATCCGGCGTCCATTCCATCATTGGCCTCTATGAAGGCTCCAAGAGCTGGAAAAAGGCCGAAGACCAGGGTCTGGAAGTCTTTACAACGGCAGAAGCGGTCAAACAGGCCGACATCATCATGATTCTCATCAACGATGAGAAACAGGCTGCCATGTACAAGAAGGACATTGAGCCGAACCTCAAGGACGGCGCCACGCTGGCATTTGCACACGGATTCAACATCCACTTCGGCTGCATCAAACCGCCGAAGACCTGCAACGTCATCATGATTGCCCCGAAGGCTCCCGGTCACACGGTCCGCAGCGAATATCTTGCCGGCAAAGGCACTCCCTGCCTTATTGCGGTTGAGCAGGACTACACCGGAGACGCCTGGGACCTCGGTCTGGCCTATGCCGCCGGAATCGGCGGAGCCCGCGCCGGTGTCCTGGAGACCACGTTCCGCACCGAGACCGAAACGGACCTCTTCGGTGAGCAGGCCGTTCTCTGCGGCGGTGTCTGCGCCCTCATGCAGGCCGGATTCGACACCCTTGTGGAAGCCGGTTATGACCCGCGCAACGCCTACTTCGAGTGCGTCCATGAAATGAAACTCATTGTTGACCTCATTTACCAGAGCGGCTTTGCCGGCATGCGCTACTCCATTTCCAATACGGCGGAATACGGCGACTATGTCACCGGACCGAAACTGGTTACGGACGAGACCCGCGCCACCATGAAGAAGATCCTGGCCGACATTCAGGACGGCACCTTTGCCAAAGAGTTCCTGCTTGACATGTCCGACGCCGGCGCCCAGGTCCACTTCCAGGCCATGCGCAAAAAGGCTTCCGAGCACCTTTCCGAAAAAGTCGGCAAGGAAGTCCGCGCCCTCTACAGCTGGAGCAACGAGGACCAGCTCATCAACAACTAAACCTCGAAGAACTCATTCGGGCCGGATGCAGCTGCTCCGGCCCGCTTTACCTACTTTACGGGGAGGAACGCACCATGATCAAAGATACCATTGTTGACGGCTTCAGCAATGCCCCTCACCGGTCCCTGTACAACGCACTGGGACTGACGAAAGAAGAACTGAAACGGCCCCTCATCGGCATAGTCAGTTCTTACAATGAAATTGTGCCGGGCCACATGAACCTGGACAAGATTACGGAAGCGGTCCGCCTCGGCGTGGCCATGGGCGGCGGTACGCCCATTGTCTTCCCGGCCATTGCGGTCTGTGACGGCATTGCCATGGGCCACGAAGGCATGAAGTATTCGCTGGTGACCCGCGACATTATTGCCGATTCCACCGAGTGCATGGTCAAGGCTCACGGCTTTGACGGCCTTGTCATGATCCCGAACTGTGACAAGAACGTTCCCGGACTTCTGATGGCGGCGGCCCGTCTGAATCTGCCGACCATCTTTGTCTCCGGCGGCCCCATGCTGGCCGGCCACATTGACGGCCACAAGACCAGCCTGTCCAGCATGTTCGAAGCCGTCGGCTCGTACTCGGCCGGCAAGATTTCCGAAGCCAAACTGACGGAATACGAAGAAAAAGTCTGTCCGTCCTGCGGCTCCTGCTCCGGCATGTATACCGCCAACTCCATGAACTGTCTGACGGAAGTTATGGGCATGGGCCTGTCCGGCAACGGCACCATTCCGGCGCCGTATTCCGCCCGCATCAAGCTTGCCAAAGAGGCGGGCATGCAGGTCATGGAACTGGTCCGCAAGAACATCCGCGCCCGTGACGTTCTGACCGAAGAGGCCATCTACAATGCCATTACAACGGACATGGCCCTGGGATGCTCCACCAACACCATCCTGCATCTGCCGGCCATTGCCAATGAAATTGATGTCACACTCAACCTTCATAAGGTCAATGAAATTTCCGAACGCACCCCGAACATCTGCCATCTGGCTCCGGCCGGTCCGACCTATATGGAAGACCTCAACGAAGCCGGCGGCATTTATGCAGTCCTCAAAGAGCTTTCGGCGGCCGGTCTGCTCCACACGGATGTCATGACCTGCACCGGCAAAACGCTTGCCGAGAACCTGGAAGGCGCGTTCAAGACCAACAGCGACGTCATCCGTGACCTCGACAACCCGTTCACCAAAACGGGCGGCATTGCCATTCTGTACGGCAACCTGGCTCCGGACGGCTGCGTGGTCAAGCGCTCGGCGGTCTCGGAGGAAATGCTGGTCCACGAGGGCCCGGCACGGGTCTTCGAGAGTGAAGAAGAGGCCATCAAGACCATTTACGACGGCGGCATCAATGACGGAGACGTTATTGTCATCCGTTATGAAGGTCCTGCCGGCGGCCCCGGCATGCGCGAAATGCTCAACCCGACCTCGGCCATTGCCGGCGCGGGCAAAGACAAGACCGTTGCGCTCATTACGGACGGCCGGTTCTCCGGCGCCACCCGGGGCGCGTCCATTGGTCACGTTTCGCCGGAAGCGGCCAACGGCGGACCCATTGCGTATGTCCACGAGGGCGATTTGATCTCTATTAATATTCCGGAGTACTCCATTGAACTGAAGGTTTCCGACGAGGAACTGGCCCGCCGCAAAGCGGAAGAGCCCATCAAGCAGAAGGAAGTCTCCGGTTACCTGAAGCGTTATTCCCGTATGGTCTCCTCGGCCGACCGCGGAGCCATCATCAATATCAAGGACTGAATGATGACACCAATTCAATGTGAACTGCTTTCCCAAAAACTGGATCTGTTCGTGGTGTTCCGGAACCTCCCGGAACATCCGGTCCTCTATCATTTTCGCCAGGTGCTGAACGACCTTGCCCGGGGAAACGGAGCAGAGGTCCTGCAGCACTATGCGGACTTTATTGCCGCGCTCTATGAACGCGGAGACGTGTTCTCCCGCGTCCTGCTGGACCTTGCGGCGGAAGATGAGAACCCCTACGTCAAGCTCCGGGCGCGCCGGGAAGCTGTGCCGGCCTATTACGCGGACTGCGTGAAGGCGGAGTTGCAGACCCTGTCGGAAGTGGCAGACGTTCCGTTTGACGAACTGCATGCTCTCATGGCATCCGCGGTGCCGGAAAGCCGGCGCTTTGCGGTCCCGCCGTATAAGAGCGAGCGCTTTGACTTTGCCGGCGCCTATGAACAGCGGATTGCCGACATCAGCAAGACCGGTTACGGCATGTATGCCCGTCACCGGATGTTCCGCGTGTCGGACGGCGCCATTGTGCCGGTTTCGTCCCCGGACCCCATGGAACTCAGCCATCTGGTGGGTTACGAGTCCGAACGCCGGAAGCTTATTGACAACACCCTGGCCCTGCTGGACGGCAAGCCGGCTGCCAATACGCTGCTCTACGGTGACGCCGGCACCGGAAAGTCGTCCTCGGTCAAAGCGGTCGTCAATTTCCTGGCGGACCGCGGTCTGCGGCTCATTGAAGTCCGGAAGGACCAGCTGTTCCAGATTCCGGAAATTATGGAGCAGCTTCGGGAGAACCCGCTGAAGTTCATTCTCTTCATTGACGACCTGTCGTTCCAGAAGGGGGACGACAACTTCAGTACACTGAAGGCTATTCTGGAAGGGTCAGCTTCGGCGCGCGCCTCCAACACCGTCATCTATGCC
>ONLO01000104.1 GCA_900318715.1 uncultured Eubacteriales bacterium
AACTGGTGGCTCAGCAGGATGTTCCGCTCCGCCGGATCCGGATTCATCTTTTCCACGACATACCGAAGCGCATCTTCGTAGGTCGTCACCTCCGCGTCCGGGTAGACCGCGCGGACCATGGCCGGTTTCAGGAACGGCAGCAGGTAGAGGTTTACGTGGCCGAACGTGTCCGGGACACGGATGGGCTGCGGCGCCCCCTGAAAGACGTCCGCCATGTAGACATGGCTGTCCCGCATCAGGCTGGAGCCGAACGCCAGGCGTTCCGCCGAGTCGTGGTTTCCGGCAATGACAAACGTGTCCACGCCCCGCCGGGACAGGTCCCGCAGGAAATGGTCAAAAAGATGCACCGCTTCCTCGGGAGGAATCGGTTTGTCGTAAATATCTCCGCACAGCAGGACCGCATCCGGCTTCTTTAAATCCACCATCATGAGGACCTGCTTGAGGATGTAATCCTGGTCCGCCAGCATGGATATTCCATTGACCCGCTTTCCAAGATGAAGGTCTGCTAAATGAAAGAGTTTCAATCGGGTTCCCCTCTCCACAATTCCTATTTGGTCAGAGTAATTATGCACTGCAATTATGACGTTGCTTTGAACAGGTTTTGACCCTCTTTGAAACACCGGAGGCGGCCGTTCGGACCGCCACATTTTATTGACAACTACGCCGCTGAATGCTACCATGAGACCAATAGAAACAGTCCAAATTTGTCACAGCATGGAGATGAATTTTATGGGTAGTAAGTCCACCGTAAAACAGGTTCTGGTCGTTGCCATTGCCATCATTGCGCTCCTTGCCCTCTTCTTTGCGGTCAGTGTCCGCAAGATTGGGTCCACCAATGGTCCGGATGTTGCTCCAACCACGGCCCCGGCCGCTGTTTCGGAGGACGGTTCCCAGCTGACGCTCCAGCCGGATGAAGAAGGCGAATGGTACGCCTACAAATCCGACGGCATGATCGACTGGAACTTCTCCGGTCTGGTCACCAACGAGTCCGGCACCTGGTATGTCAAAGATGGCAAAGTAGACTTTGAGAATAACGGTACCTATATTGACTCCGACGGAACGGAGTACACTCTGACGGGAGGCAAGGTTTCCTGACCCCCGTTTCCAAAACAAAAAAAGGTTGCCTCACAGCCGTGAGGCAACCTTTTCATTTGTATTTCATTATTTTCCGCCGACCAGGGACGGAAGGAAGTAGGAGAACATCCAGCTGACCGGGTTGGTCGTGGAAGACGTTCCTTCGTCGCTCTGGATGGAAACCAGAGAGGCGGACTCTTTGGCCGAAGCCTGTGCCGCAGCGCTGCGGTTGCGGAAGATGCTGGTGGACGTGGTCACCGGGTCACAGTACCAGAGGGCGACCCAGCCGGTCTTGCCGTTGTAGGTGGTTCTGCCCCAGGAGTCTGTTACTTTGTCCACCGTAATGGTGGTGCCGGACGGAATGGAGGCAACCATCTTGTAGCTGGTGCCGGGGCCGGAGCGCATGTTCAGCGCCGAGCTTCCGGTATCAATGACATATTTGCCGGTCTTGTACGTCAGCTGCGTCTCCGTAGTGACACCGTCACTCAGGATGTAGATGTAGCCGTAGAAAGAGCCGGCGTACGAAGACTCGTTTCCAATGGTCAGAGTCTTGGTATCAAAATAAGTGCCGCTGGCGTGGGACTCAGATACGGTCACCTGGTTGCCGTTGATGGCTTCGACCACGGCAACGTGGTGAGACCAGCAGGCAACTGCGCCCAGCTTCGGGGTTCTGCCGTACGGATACGCACCGGAGCTCTGGTTATTGGAATACCAGGCGCTGGCATTGGCGCACGGAATGTTCGGCTTGGTGCCAAGGATTTCATACGCTCTGCCCCACGCATAGGCGGTGCAGTTCGGCATGCCGTAGCCGGTCGTATAATACGGGTTCTCGGACGTATAATGATAATCTTCGGCGGACGGAGCGCTCATTCTGGGAGTGAAGCTTTTTGCACCGCTGGCGCGGGTGGCCGAAGCCGATGCAACTAAAATACTAAAGGCAGCCAAAAGAGTGGCGACTGCCAGGAGAAGCTTGCGGGTCCGATTCTGTTTACTTTCAGTGGTTGTACCTAATACTTTGATCATAGTCACCGTTCCTGTCAGTTTTTTAGGAATTCGTCTCGTCGTTTGTAATGTTGGACATGCCGGATTTGGCATCAATTTGATTACGAAGAAATTACAAAACATTACAAAATTTATTTGCTCACTCGCTATATTATACAGTCTATTTGTGATAATTGCAAAGAAAATTTTCCAAAATTTGGGCGTCTTGCTCAAAACGCACGTAGTTACGTGGTTTTTGATACGAAAAATTTTTTTGTTTTCTTGGGATAATGGTTACAACGGTGTAAAAAATGCAAAAACAACCAGCCGGACCGGCTGGTTGTTTTGTTTGATATGCCGACTTATTCGGACAAGTGCCATTTGACGCCCTGCGGGGTGTCTTCCAGGACAATGCCGCGTGCCTTGAGGTCGTCGCGGATTTTGTCGGCCGTTGCATAGTCCTTGGCGGCACGGGCTTTGTTCCGCTCCTCAATGAGGCGGTTTACTTCTTCGTCCAGCGTCTCTTCCTTGCGGTTGTAACAGATGCCGAGGACATCCGTCAGTTCGTCGAACTCCCGGGCGGCAAAGTCGGCCAGGTATTCCGAGGCCTTGCCGGACAGCACTTTCGTGTTGATGTCCCGGACCAGCTCAAAGACGGCGGCAATGGCGTCCGCTGTGTTGAGGTCGTCGTCCATGGCGGCAATAAACTTCTCCCGGTGGGCGTCCAGGGCTTTCTTTATTTCAAAGTCCGTGGAGCGCTCCTCCACTTCCGCATGCTCTTTGGCAAACTGCAGGTTCTCCCGGCAGGTGTACAGACGGTCCAGGGACGCCTGACACTGTTTGATGACGTCCAGGCTGTAGTTGATGGGCGTACGGTAGTGCGAGGAGATCATCAGGAACCGGATGGGCTCGTAGCCGAACTGTTCTGCCACGTCCCGGACGGTGAAGAAGTTGCCGAGCGATTTGCTCATCTTCACATTGTCCACGTTGATGTATCCGTTGTGCATCCAGTAATGGGCAAACGCGGCGTCGTTGGCGCATTCGCTCTGGGCAATTTCATTCTCGTGGTGCGGGAAGATGAGGTCCTGGCCGCCGCAGTGGATGTCAATGGTCGGGCCGAGGTGCTTGCGGTTCATGGCCGAGCACTCAATGTGCCAGCCCGGACGGCCCTGTCCCCACGGGGACTCCCAGTACGGTTCGCCCGGCTTGGCCGCTTTCCACAGCGCAAAGTCCATGGGGTCTTCCTTGACCTCACCCACCATAATGCGGGCGCCGGCCTCCAGATCCTCCAGCGGCTGATGAGACAGCTTGCCGTATTTCGGGTCCGAGTTCGTCTTGAAATAGACGTCCCCGTTGTCCGCCGCATACGCATGGCCCTTCTCAATGAGCGTCTCAATGATGTCAATGATTTCTTCCATGGTCTCGGTGGCCTTGGGCTGGATGTCGGCCGGACGGACGTTCATGCCGTTGGCGTCTTTCCAGTACTCTTCAATGTAGGTCTCCGCAATGGTGCGGTAGTCCGTCCCCTCTTCATTGGCGCGGTTGATGATCTTGTCGTCAATGTCCGTGAAGTTCTGAACGAAGGTCACCTTGTTGCCGCGGTACTCAAGATACCGGCGCAGGACGTCAAACACGCAGAGCGGACGGGCGTTGCCGATATGGATGAAGTTGTAAACGGTCGGACCGCAGCAATAGATTTTATACTCACCGGGCGTAATGGGAATGAGGTCTTCCTTTTTGCGCGTCAGAGTATTGTAGACTTTCATGGATGTTCCCTTCTTTATCTAGCTTATAAAAGATATATACCTTTATATTAGGCACCTCTCACTGGGAGAAGTCAATTAATTTGGCGCCCTCCATGACATAGGTAATGCCGGAGATGAGGGTCAGCAGGGCGGTAATGCCGAAGAGCACGTTTGCCAGAACGGCAAGCGGGAACGACGCCGGCAGTACGCCGAAGTCCTGCTGCAAAGAGAGCAGGAACATGATGAGTACGGTGAAGACCATCATGCAGGAGGTCTTGACCTTGCCCCACATGTTGGCAGGAATGACCACGCCCTGTGCGGAGGCGACGAGCCGGATGGAGCTGACGCCGAACTCGCGAAACAGGATGACGAACAGGATCCAGACGTTGCAGTAGCCCATGGCCATCATGCCGAGGAAGGCCGCGGTCGTCAGCATTTTGTCCGCCAGAGGGTCGGTGAACTTGCCGAAGTTCGTCACAATGCCGCGGGACCGGGCAATCTTGCCGTCAAAGTAGTCCGTAACGGATGCCAGCATATAGACGAGCATGGCAATGAGATAGTGGTACGGAATCTGCGGAAGCGTGAAAATCAGCAAAAAAACGGGAGTCAGAACAATCCGCGCAACCGTCAGTTTGTTGGGGGTATTCATTGGTTTCCTCCTGTATGAACTTCGGCCGGCCCTCAGAAGGCCTGGCCGGTAATGTCGTATTCATCCACACCGAAGATGTCCACGGGGACGAAGTCGCCGGCCGACAGGTCACGGTCACACGTGAACACCACGGTGCCGTCCACCTCCGGGACCTGCTGGCTGGAGCGTCCAATGTAGCTGTCCGAGTACTTGTCATACCCGTCCACCAGCACGTCCAGCGTCCGTCCGAGGTACTTCTTATTGTTTTCCACTACTATATCATGCTGCAGTTGCATTATCAATTCCTGGCGATGCAGCTTGATATCTTCCGGAACCTGGTCTTCCATGTCCGCAGCGGCGGTTCCTTCTTCGGGTGAAAATGCGAAACAGCCAAGGTTGTCGAACTTCATGTCCTTGACGAACTCCGCCAGCGTTTCGAACTGTTCGTCCGTCTCCCCGGGGAACCCGGTCATGACGGTGGTGCGGATGCAGATGTCCGGGACGCGTTCCCGGATGTGGGCCAGAAGTTCGGCGAACTGGTCCCGGCTGCCGATGCGGTGCATCCGGCGCAGGACGGTCTGGTCCGCGTGCTGCAGCGGAATGTCCAGGTAACGGCAGACTTTGTCCTCCGTTGCCAGAACGTCCAGCAGTTCGTCCGTAATGCGCTCCGGGTAACAGTACAGGAACCGGATCCAGGAGAGGCCCGGAATGGTGCAGAGTTCCCGCAGCAGCTGCGGCAGCTTCAGCTCCCCGTAGAGGTCCCGGCCGTAGAGCGACGTGTCCTGGGCAATGAGGATGACCTCTTTGACGCCGGTTTCCGCCAGGTGCCGCGCCTCGTCCAGAATGTCTTCCATGGGGCGGCTGCGGTACTTGCCGCGGATGGACGGGATGGCGCAGAACGCGCAGTTGTTGGAACAGCCCTCGGCAATTTTCAGGTAGGCCCAGTAGTCCGGGGTGGTCCGGATGCGGTCACCGGACAGCGGGAGTTCGTCCTTGTCCGGGAACGGGTCCAAAACCGGTTCGTTGTCCAGGACCTGGTCCACGACGCGGACAATATCATTGTTCTTGCCGAGTCCGACCACGGCGTCCACTTCCGGGAACTCCTTTAGGATTTCCTCCCGGTAACGCTCGGCCAGACAGCCGGTGACAATAATCTTTTTCAGCTCTCCGTCTTCCTTGTAGCCGGCCATTTCCAGAATGCTGTCAATGGCTTCCCGCTTGGCGTCCTCAATGAAACCGCAGGTGTTGACAATGACAGCGTCACAGCCGACCACGTCATCCGAAATTTCATAGCCCGCCCGTGAGAGCTTGGAGAGCATGAGTTCCGCGTCCACCTGGTTCTTGGAGCAGCCCAATGATACCAGTCCGACGGTCGGAACCCACTCTTTTTGCTTTTTTCTGAACAGTGCCACAGTGTTCCCTCCCGGAGCATTTTCGAAAAATCTCCCTGTATTATACAACGAAACAAGTAAGCATGCACCAGGAATTCCGAAAAACTGCAAAAAATCCGGCTGTAAAGCACATGTGCTTTACAGCCGGTGCGTTGTTCAGTCGTCGGACGGGGCGTCCATGGCGGAAACAATGTCCCCGTAGGAGTAGCCAAGGCGCTGCAGGGCGGCAATGGTCCGGCGGCGCTGTTTCTCGTCCGAGAGGTCCCGCGTCCGGTATTTCGTCTGCAGAAGCGTCCGGACGGAAGAAAGCGGGTCAATGTCCGCCTCTTCCACGACCAGGGACGCCGTTTCCCGCGGCACGCCCTTCTGCAGGAGCGCGGTCATGAGGCCGCGGCTGCTTACGTGCTTGTTCCGGATGAGCTCTGCGGCATAGGTGCGGGCGTAGCGCTCGTCGTCCAGGAGGCCGGCCTCTTCCAGCCGGTCACAGATGGCGTCCACCTGTTCCTGAAGGTCCGCAGCATCCGCCTTCTGGGCATTCAGGACCTCTGTGCTGAAGCTGGCGTCCGTGACCCCGAAGTCCCGGGCAGCCGCCCGGTCCTTCTCACGGACTTTGCGGATGAGCTTGTCGGACAGCTCCTTCCGGCAGTAGTCCCGGCCGGACAGAAGGTCCAGCGCCTTTTCATAGAGCCGGTTGCCGGACACCTTCCGCAACAGTTCCTCCAGTTCTTCGCCGGACACCTCCGTGCCCTCCGGAAGCCCTTTGGAATACCAGAACGTCTGATTTGTGGTGGCGCAGTACTCACCGTCCGCCAGAATGTGGACCTTTTCCCCACGCCCCGATTTGGTGGTAATGGTCATACGGCGGGTCAGTCTTCGTCGTCGACCGTAATGTCCAGCTTGGCCTTTGCGGAAGCGGCCGTGGTCGGTGCTTCGGCCGGTGCCGGTGCGCCGTCCCCGTCGGCTTCGTCATGACGGGCGCCGCCGCGGTAGGCCGGTTTGGCCTGTTCGGCCAGCTCCGCCTGCCGTTCCCGAATCTGGTTTTCCACGTCGGCCATGAAGTCCGGGTTGGCCAGAAGATACGCCTTGACGTTGTCACGGCCCTGGCCGAGGCGCTCCTCATTATAGGAGTACCAGGCGCCGCTCTTCTGGATGATGCCGAGGCTGGTGGCGGCGTCGAGGATTTCACCCTCTTTGGCAATGCCGGTGCCGTACATAATGTCAAACTCAGCCGTCTTGAAGGGCGGAGCCACTTTGTTTTTGACAATTTTGGCGCGCGTGCGGGAGCCGATCATTTCACCCTTGGTGTTCTTGATCTGCTCAATGCGGCGCACGTCAATGCGCATGGATGCGTAGAATTTCAGCGCGCGGCCGCCGGTGGTGACCTCCGGGTTGCCGTAGATGACGCCGACCTTTTCGCGGAGCTGGTTGATGAAGATCACGACGGTGTTGGTCTTGGAGATCGCGCCGGCCAGCTTGCGCAGGGCCTGGCTCATCAGGCGCGCCACGACGCCGACGCTGCTCTCGCCCATCTCGCCC
>ONLO01000174.1 GCA_900318715.1 uncultured Eubacteriales bacterium
CGGAAGCAGCTTACCAATGATGACATTTTCCTTGAGGCCGTGCAGGTTGTCGGTCTTGCCCTTGATGGCGGCGTCGGTCAGGACCTTGGTGGTTTCCTGGAAGGACGCGGCCGACAGGAACGAATCCGTGGCCAGCGAAGCCTTGGTAATACCGAGAAGCATGGGTTCGGCCTCGGCCAGCGCCGGCTCTCTCCCCTCGCTCTTGGCCTGGGCAGCCAGCGTGTCGTTGACTTCGTACAGCTCGGACTTCTCAATCTGAGATCCGGCAATGAGGTCGGACTCACCGGCATCGGTTACTTTGACCTTCTTCATCATCTGGCGGACAATGACTTCAATGTGCTTGTCGTTGATGTCAACACCCTGCCGGCGGTACGTGCTCTGCACTTCGCGGATGAGGTAGTCATGGACCGCGTCCACACCCATAATGGCCAGGAGGTCATGCGGGTTGATGGAGCCTTCGGTAATGGGTTCACCCTTCCGGATGGCGGCACCTTCCACAATGTTCTGGCGGATATGGGCACCGTACGGAATGAGATACTGTTTCTCTTCGCCCTCTTCGGCGTTGGTGACGACCACGTAGCTGCTCTTCTTGATTTCCTGGATGGAAATGACACCGTCAATTTCGGACAGGATGGCCAGAGACTTCGGTTTGCGTGCCTCGAACAGTTCTTCGACACGCGGAAGACCCTGGGTAATGTCCGCTGCGGATGCAACACCGCCGGTGTGGAACGTACGCATGGTCAGCTGGGTACCGGGTTCACCGATGGACTGTGCGGCAATAATACCGACGGCCTCACCGACGTTGACCAGTCCGCCGCGGGCAAGGTTCTTGCCGTAGCACTTCATGCAGACGCCGTGGTGGGCGCGGCAGGTCAGGAGCGAACGGATGCGGATTTCCGCTCTGGAGTTCTCCGGAACGGCGCCGCTGCTGACGTCCTGTTCGTGGATCTTCTTGACGTACTCGTTGACCACTTTGGCGTCGTCCGTCGTCATCATGTGGCTGCTGTCCATCAGGACTTTGCCGGTGTCGCGGTCGACAAGGTCTTCCACCAGGAACCGTCCGACAAGACGCTCCTGCAGTTCTTCAATGACCTCGTTGCCGTCCTTGATGTCGTAGACGGCAATGCCTTCGTGGCAGCCGCAGTCCTCTTCCGTAACGATGACGTCCTGAGAGACGTCGACGAGACGGCGGGTCAGATAACCGGAGTCGGCGGTACGGAGAGCCGTATCGGCCAGACCTTTCCGGGCGCCGCGGGACGAGATGAAGTACTCAATAATGTTCAGGCCTTCACGGTAGTTGGCACGAATGGGAATTTCAATGGTCTTACCGGACGTGTTGGCAATGAGTCCGCGCATACCGGCCAGCTGGCGCAGCTGGGAGTCGGAACCACGGGCGCCGGAGTCAATCATCATGAAGATGGGATTGAACTTGCCAAGGTTGTCTTTCAGACCCTGGGAAACGTCGCTGGTGCATTTCTCCCAGGCCTTGATGATCTGGGCGGAACGCTCGGCCTGCGACAGCATACCGCGCTGGTACAGGATTTCAATCTGGTCTACCGTACCTTCGGCCGCTTCCACGAAGTCCTTCTTGGTCTCCGGAATGCGGGCGTCGGACACGGAAACGGTAATGCCGCTCAGCGTGGAATACTTGTAACCCTGCGCCTTGATGGCGTCCAGCATGACGGTCGTGGTGTGGATACCGTGGATGTCAATGCAGCGGTCAATAATCTTTCCGAGCTCTTTCTTGCTGACGAGCTGTTCAATTTCCAGGCGGAACGCATTTTCCGGCTTCGAGCGGTCAATGAATCCGAGATCCTGCGGAATGGGGTTGTTGAAGATGACCTTGCCGAGCGAGGTGTCGACCAGTTCGCTGCGCTCTTCCCCGTCAATGACCTTGGTCATGCGGATGCGGATCTTCGAGTGGAGGGTAATCATGCCCTCTTCAAAGGCCATGGTAGCCTCGTTGACGTCGCGGAAGCAGCGGCCTTCGCCGGGCTCGCCGTCCTTGTCCAGGGTCAGGTAGTACGAACCGAGGACCATGTCCTGCGTCGGCACGGTGACCGGGCGGCCGTCGGACGGTTTGAGCAGGTTGTTGGCGGCCAGCATCAGGAAGCGGGCTTCCGACTGGGCCTCCGCGGACAGCGGGACGTGAACGGCCATCTGGTCGCCGTCGAAGTCGGCGTTGAAGGCGGTACAGGCCAGCGGATGAAGCTTGATGGCACGGCCGTCGACCAGGACCGGTTCAAAGGCCTGGATGCCAAGACGGTGCAGTGTCGGTGCGCGGTTGAGCATGACCGGATGGTCCTTGATGACGACTTCCAGGGCGTCCCAGACTTCATCCTCGGAGCGCTCGACCATTTTCCGGGCGGACTTGATATTGCCCGCTTTGCCGGTCTCGGTCAGACGTTTCATAACGAACGGTTTGAAGAGTTCCAGAGCCATTTCCTTCGGGAGACCGCACTGGTACATCTTCAGCTCCGGACCGACGACAATAACGGAACGGCCGGAGTAGTCGACACGTTTGCCGAGCAGGTTCTGACGGAAACGGCCCTGCTTACCTTTCAGCATGTCGGAAAGGGA
>ONLO01000183.1 GCA_900318715.1 uncultured Eubacteriales bacterium
GCCAGATTACCTTCGCGGGCCAGTATGCCCCGGCGGACCAGGAAGTCCTGTTCATTACCGAGCGCGCCGTCTTCAAACTCATCAACAAGAAGATGACCCTCATTGAAATTGCCCCCGGCCTGGACCTGCAGAAAGACGTTCTGGACCAGATGGGCTTTACGCCGGCCGTGGCCGACGACCTCAAGACCATGGACCCCGGCCTCTTCCAGGAGACCTGGGGCGGACTCGGCGCATACTTTGCCGCAAACGAAGGAGGACCCAACGCATGATTCTGAATGAAAAATATACCTTGATGCGCAAGCTCTACCGCGAGTTTGCGGAGACCGAGTTCACCGACGAACTCCTGGACCGCCTGGAAGAGACCGGCGAATTCGACTGGGACATCTTCCATAAAATTGCAGAGTATGGGTTCACTGGCGTCAAGATTCCGACCGAATACGGCGGACAGGGCGGAGACTCTCTTGCCTACGTCCTGATGATTGAAGAGTTTGCTCGTGTTTCCCCTGTTTTATCACTCTATGCAAATACCTCCAACTCTCTTGGCGCCGGTCCCCTTCTCTTCTGCGGGACCGAGGAACAGAAACAGAAGTACCTGACCCCCGTGGCCAAAGGCGAAAAGATCCTGGTCTTTTCCCTCACTGAGCCGGGCGCTGGCTCCGACGCCGGCAGCACCCTTACCACGGCGGTGGAAGACGGAGACTACTACGTGCTCAACGGCCGCAAGACCTTCGTCTCGGGCGCACCCATTGCGGACTACGCCATTGTTTACGCGAAGACCGACCCGACCCAGCGCGGCTCCCGCGGCATTTCCATGTTCATTCTGGACTTAACGCTCCCGGGCGTCACCATCGGCAAGCCGGAGCACAAGATGGGAATCATCGGCTACCCGACCTCCGACCTCGTCCTCGAAGACGTCCGCGTCCACAAGAGCGACCTCCTCGGCCCGCTCCACAAAGGCTTTGCCACGGCCATGAAGACGCTGGACGGCGGACGCCTCGGCGTGGCGGCCCAGGCCCTCGGCATTGCCCAGGGCTGTCTGGAAGAGGCCATGACCTACTCCAAGGACCGCAAGCAGTTCGGCCAGCCCATTTCCCGCTTCCAGGGAATTTCGTTCTCCATTGCCGAAATGGCCACGGAAATTGAAGCCGCCCGCGAACTCATCTACTCCACGGCGGAGAAGAAGGACGCCGACGACCCGGAAGCCTCCAAGCTCTGCGCCATGTCCAAGCTCTTTGCCTCGGAAATGGCCAACCGCGTGGCGTACAAGGCCGTTCAGGTCTTCGGCGGCTACGGCTACATTAAGGAATACAAAGTGGAACGTTTCTACCGCGATGCCCGGATTACCAGCATTTACGAAGGCACCTCCGAAGTGCAGAAGATGGTCATCTCCGGAAGTCTGTTACGGTAAGGAGGTCAATACTATGAAATACATTGTCTGCGTCAAGCAGGTGCCCGACACCTCGGGCAAAGTGGCCGTCAAGGAAGACGGCACCATGGACCGCTCCAAAATGGCGACTATCATAAACCCGGACGACCTCAATGCCGTCGAGGCGGCCCTTGCGCTGAAGGACCGGAACCCCGGCGCCAAAGTGGTGGCCATTTCCATGGGACCCCCGCCCGCCGCCGGAATGCTGCATGAACTCCTTGCCATGGGGTGCGATGAAGCCGTTCTCGTATCGGGCCGCGAATTCGGCGGTTCGGACACGTTTGCCACATCCCAGATCCTGGCCGGCGCCATCCAGCACATTGGGCTGGACCAGGACGACATTGTCTTCTGCGGGCGCCAGGCCATTGACGGCGACACCGCGCAGGTCGGTCCGCAGATTGCGGAGAAGCTGGACCTGCCGCAGGTCTCCTACGCCGCGGACATTACGCCCGGCGACGGGAAGCTCACCGTCAAGCGCATTCTGGAAGACGGCTACATGACCATTGAACTCCCGACCCCGTGCCTGGTCACCTGCATTAAGGAACTCAACCAGCCGCGGTACATGACCGTCAAGGGCATTCTGGAGTTTGAACAGAAACCGTACACGGTCCTTGACTACGCCGCTCTGGAAAACGAGCCGCTCATTGAAAAGGACACCATTGGCCTCACGGGTTCCCCGACGAACGTCTTCCGTTCGTTCTCGCCGCCCCTGAAGGACGCCGGCATTACGGTGGAACCGACCGCCGACGGCATCCGCTCCATGGTGGAGACGCTGTCCGCCAAGCACATTATTTAAAGGAGGAACCCCATCATGTCTGAATACAACTGCAGAGAAATTGATCAGTTCCGCGGCGTCATGGTGTTCTGCGAACAGCGCGAAGGCGTACTGAACCCCACCAGCTTCGAGCTCCTCTCCGAGGGCCGGAAGCTGGCCGACGACCTCGGCACCGAACTCACCGGCCTGCTGCTCGGCAGCGGCGTGCAGGGCCTGGCCGCCACGCTCGGCGGCTACGGCGCCGACACCGTTTACGTGGTGGACGACCCCCTGCTGGAGCCGTACACCACCGACGCCTACACCAAGGTCATTACCGAAGTGGTCAAAGAAAAGAAACCGGAAATTGTCCTGCTGGGCGCCACGAACCTCGGCCGGGACCTGGGTCCCCGCTGCGCGGCGCGGCTCCACACGGGGCTGACCGCCGACGTCACCCATCTGGACATTGAAATGACCAAGTATCTGGACTTCCTTGCGGAAGCCTCGAACATAGACATTGAAAACGGCAACTGGGACATGGAGAACCGCGGCCTCAAGATGACCCGCCCGGCGTTCGGCGGCCACCTCATGGCCACCATCATCTGCCCGCGCTTCCGCCCGCAGATGAGCACTGTGCGCCCCGGCGTCCTCGAGCGCGCTCCGTATGACGAGGCCAAAGCGGCCGCCGTCAAGGTGGTTCCGCTCTCCGTCCCGCTCTCGGACGACGACATCCGCGCCAAAGTGACGCAGGTCGTCCACGAGGCAAGAGAAATTGTCGACCTCATCGGCGCAGACGTCATCGTCTCCGTCGGCCACGGCATCAGCAAGGACATTGAAGGCGGCATCAAACTGGCCGAAGAACTGGCGGACGCCTTTGGCGGCGGTGTCGTCGGCGCCTCCCGCGCCGTTGTGGACGCCGGCTGGCTCCCGTCCGACCGCCAGGTCGGGCAGACCGGCAAGACGGTCCGGCCGCACATCTACGTGGCGCTCGGCATTTCCGGCGCCATCCAGCACAAGGCCGGCATGCAGGACTCCGAGTACATTATTGCCGTCAACACGAACCCGGACGCCCCCATCTTTGAGACCGCGGACTACGCCATTCCGGGCGACCTCTACAAAGTCGTCCCCATGATGATTGACGCACTGAAGAAGGTGTAACCGTTGATCCCCCTGAAAACCACTACGGTCAATGCGGAACTGGACCGCTCGTTCCGGGACTTTGCGGAGCGGCCGGCCGTCCGTTACCAGGACCTCTGCTGGACCTACCGGGACCTGCAGCGGCACACGGAAGACGCGGCACAGAACCTGTGGGAAGCCGGCGTCCGCAAGGGCACCCATGTGGGCATCCTCTGCGAGACCTGCCCGGACTTCCTGGCCGCCGTGTTCGGAACGCTGCGCCTCGGCGCCGTCCCGGTGCTGTTCGGCACCAGCATCCGTAGAGAAGAACTGAAGCAGCTCCTCGTCCACTGTGACGTGGAGCTCCTGCTCATTGGCGGCGGCCACCGGGACATAACCTACGCCGAAGAGACGGAGGGCCTGGTGCCGGAAGTCCGGGAGCTCAAAGACATCCGGCCGGTCTCCGCCTTCACCGTCCCGCGCCAAAGCGCCCCCGACCGCTACGCGCCGGCCGAGGTGCGCCCGGAAGACAAGGACTTCATCCTCTTCACCAGCGGGACCACCCAGCAGGCCAAAGCCGTCCTCACCAACCACTACAGCCGGGCCAACAACGGCCTGCAGCAGGGCGGCGACCTGCGCCTCACCCCGGACGACCGCGTCTGCGTCACTATGCCCGTCTTCCACTGCTTCAGCCTCACGGTGAACATCCTGTCCCCCCTGTTTTACGGCGCCTGCATCTGCATTCCGGACAGCCGGCACACGGGCGATGTACTGTCCTGCATTAAGGCCAACGCCGCCACTGTCCTCAGCGCCGTTCCGGCCTTCCTGGACGCCCTCATTTCCCGCGAGGACTTTGACGAGTGGGACTTAAGCACGCTCCGGACCGGATTTCTCGGCGGCAGCTACTGTCCCCCGGCCATGTACAAGCGGTTCCAGAGCAAACTGCCGTACCCCATCCTCTCCAGCCTCGGGCAGACCGAGGCCACCTCCGGCATTACCACCTGTTTTCCGGAGGACTCTCTGGAGGTACGGGC
>ONLO01000185.1 GCA_900318715.1 uncultured Eubacteriales bacterium
CGTCGTACCGTTCAAAGACCTGTTTGAACACCGGGATAGTGAAGTGGATAACAATGAACAGGAACACGGCCAGGATGGCCAGCGCAGCAAGGAACAAGAGGCTGATCCGCCGGTTGATGGTTATGCACATAATGAGGCTGGTAATCATCATCAGCGGCGCCCGGACGGCAACGCGGATGATTATCTGCCAGGCATTCTGGACGTTGGTGACATCCGTCGTCATCCGGGTAATGAGTCCGGCCGGGCTGAACTTGTCAATGTTGGAAAACGAAAAGGTCTGGATATTTTCGTACATGGCCTTGCGCAGGTTCCGCGCAAATCCGGTGGACGCGGAAGCCGCAAACTTGCCGGACAGGGTGCCGAACAACAGGCTGAACAACGCCAGCAGGACCATGAGTCCGCCGTATTTCCAGATATTGCTCATGCTGTGTGCATTAATGCCGCGGTCAATGATGAACCCGGTTGCATACGGAATGAGCACTTCCAGAAGGACTTCCAGGCTGACGAAAACAGCGGCCAGAATGGAGTCCAACCGGTACTGGCGGACGTAGCGGAGAAGACTCCTAAGCGTCACCATGGCACGTCTCCTCCTTCTTGCAGGAACCGGAAGAACAGCTGCAGATGTTGGACAGGGCGCGTTCCAGGAGAACCAGGAACTGGTCCCGTTCCTCGCCGGACATGCCGCCGAGCATCCGGTCTTCAAACTGTTCCATCTGACGGTTGGCTTCCCGGCAGATGGTCCGTCCGGTCTCGGTAATGCCTACCAGCATGACCCGGCGGTCTTCTGCGCAGGTGCAGGTGGAGACATAATCTTTCTTTTCCAGACGCCGGACCAGGCCCAGTGCGGTCGGCTGGGAAATGTGCAGCGCCGTTTCAATGGAGCGCATGGGCAGCAGCTCCCCCGCACCTTCCAGATGTTGGAGAACCGAGAGCTGCGAGCCCGTAATATCGTGTTCTTTCATGTCCTGATTGACTTGCTTTTCAATGCAGGAAGCGGCAATTTTGATCAGCAGACCAGCCCGCTTGGAGACGTGCATGTCCTCACCCTTCCAAAACCAATTGCATGATATTGAAACTTCTTTAATATTATATAGACTGTTCCTGCAAATGCAATAGAAAAAGCCCGCCGGAGGCGGCGGGCTTTTTCGGATTCACAGTTTTACGGACGGAATGCGCCGTCAATGGCGGATTCCAGGTTCTCGTGCAGCCATTCCTTGTCCAGGTCCTGGCCGATGATGACCAGACGGTTGACACGGTCGCCGAAGACGTCGTCCCAGTCGTCGGCAAGGTCCGGATACTCGGCAAAGGCTTCTTCCCGGTCCTTCTTCGGCGCACAGGCAAGCCAGATGCCGTCCGGCTGGATGGTGACCTGACGGCCGGCCTGTTCCAGGATGAAGGCGTCGTTCGGGTTCTCACGGAACCAGACATAACCCTTCGTGCGGATAATGTTCTCCGGCCAGTTCATGAAGACGCTCTGCAGCTTCTCCATAAAGAACGGCTCGCGGCGCTCGAAGACGTAGGTCTCAATGCCGTACTCCAGCGCTTCACCGCTGTCGTGGTCATGCTCGTGCGGGTTCTCGAGGGCAGCAATCCAGCCGGCGCTCATAATGGAGCGCTCGTAGTCAAAGAGTCCGGTGTCAAAGATGTCGGCCACCGGAACGTTGCCGTAGGAGGCCTCAAGAATCTTGGTTCCCGGGTTCAGGGCATGGATGACGGCGGCAACCTTGTTCTTCTCCTCTTCGGAGACGAGGTCGGTCTTGTTGAGGACGACCGTGTTGCAGAACTCGAGCTGCTGGGTAATGAGGGAAGCCAGATCCTCTTCTTCCTCGTCGTCCTCATCCTCGTCATCATCGTTGTCATGATGGTCATGCTCGTCCTCGTCATCATCGTCGTCATGATGATGGTGATGGTGGTGATGGTCGTAGTCGGTGGCCTCCAGGTCGTCCCCGCAGTTGAACTCGTCCACGAGGCGGGCGGCGTCACAGACCGAGACAATGTTGTCCAGTTCCACAATGGCCGGCATGTTCTGGTCCCTGGTGGCCTGCGCCATCATGGTAATGGTCTGGGCAATGGGAATGGGTTCGCAGATGCCGCTGGCCTCAATAACAATGTAGTCGTATTTGTTGGTGCAGGCCAGGTCGGACAGCTGCTGGGCCAGGTCCTGGCTCAGGTTGCAGCAAATGCAGCCGTTGGTCAGCGGGACCAGGTCACCGGTCTGTTCGGTGACTCCGCCGCCGCTCCTGGCAATGAGTTTGGCGTCAATGTTGATTTCGCCGATGTCGTTGACAATGACTGCAATTTTATGGTTGCCCGGCTCCTCGAGGACCTTGTTGAGAAGAGTCGTCTTGCCGGCACCAAGGTAGCCGGTGATCAGACAGACCTTACACGGGGTATAGTTGACTTTCATAATGGGAATCTTCCTTTCGTCCAGTTCTGAAGGTTCAATTTTTACGGTAATATTATAACGCGTCTGTCAACCCTGCATCGCCCCCGAAAAACGGCAGAAAAAACTGCCGCCGGAACCATCCGACGGCAGCTGGATTCACAGAGTTCGTCCGGCTTACGAAACGCTCTTTCCGGCCTTACTGCAGTTTTCCATTTCGGCACGCGTCATGCAGCAGTCCGCGTTTCCGCAGGAGTCACAGTGACTCTTGCCGGCTCTCCGGTCTTTGACCATTTTCCAAATGATCAGACCCACAATGGCCACAACGGCCATAAGGATGAGGAAGGTTGGTAAATTCATTGCGGTTCCTCCTTTTGGCGACCCCAGTATAGCACTTTGGTTAGCAAAAGACAACCCTGTGGGATTACGGTATTATTTGGATGCTGCCGAAACCGCTCTCTTAGCCTCTTTGTCAATGTCCGCGCTGAGGCTTGCAGACTCCTGATACGGTTTGGCAAGCATATAGAGGATGAAACCAAGGCACAGTATGGCTGCCAGAAGCCCGGCAATGCTGGTCTTATCCGCCGTAAACAGGGAACCGATCTGATAGATGGCCAGGGAAACGACATAGGCCAGCATAGTCTGATAACCAATGGCAAACCAGGTCCATTTGCGGTTGTTCATTTCTCTGCGAATGGCGCCGATGGCGGCAAAACACGGAGCGCAAAGAAGATTGAAGGCCAGGAACGAATAAGCAGCCAGTTTGCTCATGGCTACAAAGTCGAGAACGCCGAAGACACCGACCACTTCTTCCTTTGCCACCAGACCCATGACCGTGGCAATGGTGGCACGGATGTTGGCGAATCCGAGCGGTACGAAGAGGTAGGAAATAACGGCTCCAATCTTACCGAGGATGGAAACCTCAAGATCCATATCCGGGTTGAACCCAAAGCTTGCTCCGTCCGCACCGGCGCCCCATCCGAAGACGGAACCGACCCAGATGATGATGGACGCCAGAAGGATGATGGTGCCTGCTTTTTTTATGAAGGACCAGGCACGTTCCCACATGCTGCGGAGAATGGCGCCGACCGTCGGCATATGGTAAGCCGGCAGTTCCATGACGAACGGCGCCGGTTCACCGGCAAACCGTCTGGTCTTCTTCAGCATGATACCGGAGAGGATGATGGCGGCAATGCCAAGGAAGTAAGCACTTGAAGCAACCCACCAGGCTCCTCCGAAGAGTGCAGTGGAAATCATGGCAATAATGGGCAGTTTGGCGCCGCAGGGAATAAATGTGGTCGTCATAATGGTCATTCGGCGGTCACGCTCATTTTCAATGGTGCGGCTGGCCATAACGCCCGGAACACCGCAGCCCGTTCCAATGAGAATGGGAATGAAGGATTTACCGGAAAGGCCGAAACGGCGGAAGATCCGGTCCAGAATAAAGGCCACTCGAGCCATGTAACCGCAGGACTCGAGGAATGCCAGGAAGAGAAAGAGGACCATCATCTGCGGCACGAAGCCGAGCACCGCACCGACACCGCCAACAATGCCGTCGACGATGAGACTGCTCAGCCAGTCCGCCGCACCGACTTTTTCCAGCCAGTTGCCGACAACGACCGGAATACCGTTGACCCAGTTGCCATATGCGGTCGTATCCGGTGCGTCTTCCGATTCATATGCATCCACGGCTGCGGAGACGTCGTAGCCGCTCGCAATGAGTTCGTCCGCATAGGAACCCAGGTCTTCTTCAAACGCGCCGTAATCTTTGTCTGCAAAATCTTCCTGAAGGGCTTCTGCGCCAATGACACCGGCGTCTGCCGCAGTGTCAATGGCCAAACCGACTTCCGGTGTAAAGATGTTCTTTTCCGCGTAGGCCTGCATATCCGCATCATATTCGGCAGATCCGGAGCCAAACAGATGCCAGCCGTCTCCGAAGAGTCCGTCGTTCGTCCAGTCCGTGACCCATGTACCGACCGTGGTTACGGAAATGTAGTACACCAGAAACATGACCAGAATGAAAATGGGCAGACCCAGCCAGCGGTTGGTGACAACCTTGTCAATTTTATCCGAAGTCGAGAGCTCTCCGGCGCCCTTCTTCTTATAAGCACCATCCAGAAGACGGGAAATCCACTCATAACGTTCATTGGTAATAATGCTTTCCGCGTCATCGTCCAGCGCCTCCTCGGCTCTCTGAATGTCTCGTTCAATATGTTCCCGGGTCTCAGACGAAAGACCGAGCTGTTCCACGACTTTGTCGTCCCGTTCAAACAGCTTGACGGCATACCACCGCTGCTGTTCTTCCGGAAGGTCATGTACCGTAGCCTCTTCAATGTGGGCCAGAGCATGTTCTACGTCAGACGAGAACTCATGCTTCGGAACGGGTTTGGCACCTTGGGCAGCCCGAACGGCGGCTTCTGCCGCTTCTGAAATACCGGTGCCTTTGAGCGCGGAAATGTCCACGAATGTGCAGCCGAGTTTGTCGGACAGCGCCGAGAGGTCTATTTGGTCTCCGTTCTTTTGCACAACGTCCATCATGTTGACCGCAACCACGACCGGAATGCCAAGCTCCAGGAGCTGGGTGGTCAGGTAAAGGTTACGTTCCAGATTGGTGCCGTCCACAATATTGAGGATGGCGTCCGGACGCTCATCAATGAGGTAATTCCGGGCTACCAGTTCTTCCAGTGTGTAAGGCGAGAGCGAGTAGATGCCGGGAAGGTCTGTTATGACCACGCCGTCATGCTTCTTAAGCTTGCCTTCTTTTTTCTCCACGGTAACACCAGGCCAGTTGCTAACGTACTGGTTGGAACCGGTCAGGGCATTGAACAGTGTCGTTTTACCACTATTGGGGTTACCCGCAAGAGCAATTCGAATATCCATGCGTTCAGAATCCTTTCTTCCCTTTCAAAGACTTACTCAATCTCAATCAAATCCGCGTCACCTTTTCGGACCGTTAGTTCGTAGCCGCGGACTGTTACTTCGACCGGGTCTCCGAGCGGAGCAACTTTACGTACATGGATGTCAGCCCCTTTTGTAATGCCCATATCCATGATCCTGCGCTTCACCGGACCGGTCCCGTGAAGTTTCACGACCTTTACGTCACTGCCAATGGCCGCGTCCCGTAATGTCTTCATAATTGATATACCCTCCAAACTATATTGGCTTCAGACCAGGATTTTACAAGCCATTTCTTTGCTGATGGCCACCCGGGCCTCTTTGACGTTGATAATCAGATTCCCCTGGACCGTGTTGACCGGAGTCACCGTGCCGCCAACGACAAAGCCGAGATTTTCCAGATGTTTGCGGACGTCCGGCCTGCCGCAGATTTTTCTGATTTCGTATGCTGTGCCGGGCTTTGCAAAACAGAGTGGCATCATTGTGCCTGCACCCTTTCTAACGTTGAAACATCCGATTAGCTTTGGCTAACCGTGTAAGATAAAAATAGCGGTTAGACGAGCCTAACCACTAATAATAATAACACTTTTTTAAACAAATTCAATTGGAGAGTTCATTTTTTACGATTCCTATTCAAAATTCGGCAAACAGCACAAATAGTTAGCTTGTGCTTACGAAATGATTCACAAAAGAAAAAGAGGCTGACGTCTTCGCACGCCAACCTCATCCGGTTTTCTCAACAGGGTTTCCCCTCTTTGAACCGTTTCATCATTTCATTGGTCAGGCTGAACTCGTTCGGCTGAAGCACCACGTCTTCCGCCCGGGTCCACACCGCGGTCTTCAGTTCCGACGTATCCAGATGGATGGTGTCGTCTCCGTCCACGTCACAGTAAAACCCGGCCAGGATGTCATCCGCAAAGGCCCAGGGCTGGGACTTGTAGTACCGGATATTCTTGACCTTGAGTCCGACCTCTTCCATGACTTCGCGGGCAACGGTCTCTTCCAGCGTCTCCCCGATTTCCGTGAAGCCGGCTACCAGGGCGTTGAAGGTGACCGCGCCCGGGGCGCTGGCGTAACGGGTCAGAAGGATCTTGTCCCCGTTCAGGACCGCCACAATGACGGCCGGAACAATCCGCGGATACACGGTCCGCCCGCATTCCGGGCAGAGCATGGCACGCTCCCGTCCGGAATGGACCATCCGGCTTCCGCAGGTGCCGCAGAACCGGTTGTCCCGGTACCAGCCGCTCAGCTGAAGGGCTGTGGATGCGGCAAAGACACGGGACATGGAGCCGAACGCCGTTTTGCGCAGGAACGTGAACGGTTCATAATGGTAGTCTTCCGGTACGGTTTCCGGCAGATCTTTCGCCAGAAAGAACGACACGTCGTCAATGCGGAACAGATACTGCAGAGGAAGGTCCTCCGGAAGTTCCGCCACGGTCGGCAGGAAGAAATCCTCCGGGGTCCGCCGGATGAGCAGGCTGCCCTGGTCAAAACAGTAGACCAGGCTGCCGCTGTCCGGCACCGCATCCGGGTCATAGGAGTTGAAAAACTGATGCGGTGCAATGTCCTGGATCATGTTTGGCTCCTTCGCTCAGGCACTCTGGACCAGCCAGGCGGCCAGAACGGAGTAATACTTTCCGAGAAGATGTTTGCCGTCGCCGGAGTACTGGGTGTCCAGAGCACCGGTGCTGTCGTCAAACAGGTCGTTCGGGTTGAGGTATGTAATGTCGGCGCCGGCCGCATACTGGGCCAGCAGCTGGTTGAAGTCACTAATGTTGGTGTTCGTCAGGCCGCTGCCTTCGTCCGACTTCGCCGCCGTTACGTGCAGATTGCCGATGAGGTAGATTTTGACCGACTCCTGTGACGCTTCAATGGTCTCAATGATGGCATCCAGCTCATCCGAAAGACTGCTGTTGTCCCCCGAGAGGTC
>ONLO01000190.1 GCA_900318715.1 uncultured Eubacteriales bacterium
AGCGTGACCTGAGAGCCGGTCGGGCCGAGCTTCTGCAGCGTGTTCATGGACACCCGGCACTCAAATGCAATGCCGTTGCAGCTGACTGCAACCGAGGAGAGGTCGGTGTGAACGAGTTCTCCCGTCAGACTGTAAAACATAGGCTAAATTCCTTTCCGTTCCCGCAGCGGGCGCCGGGCGGCGTCTCCCAGAAGGGACCCGCTGTTGTGGGCATGGCAGATGGCCAGGGCCAGGGCGTCGGCCGTGTCGTCCGGCTTCGGGACTTCCGGCAGGTTCAGAATGGTCCGGGTCATTTCCATGACCTGCTGTTTGACCGCTTTTCCGTACCCGACGACCCCCTGCTTGACCTGTATGGGGTTGTATTCGTAAATGTCCAGACCGTGCTGTTTGGCGGCCAGCATCAGGACCCCGCGGGCCTGCGCCACGTCAATGCCGGTGGTCTTATTGTTGGTGAAGTACAGTTTCTCTATGGAGAGCGCGTCCGGTTTCAGCCGGTCCATTAAGGCGGTTGCGTCATTGTAGATGTTTTCCAGACGCTGCGGAAACGGCATACCGGCGGGCGTGGTAATGGCGCCGTACTCCACGACGGAAAAATGATTTCGTTCATAGTCCAGAACGCCCCAGCCGATGATGGCATATCCGGGGTCAATTCCAAGGATTCTCATTTCCGCCGCCTCCCATATCATTAATCGTGTTATTGTATCATATATTAATTATAAAGTACAAGTTATTGGGTTCAAATTCAACGAAATATGACAGATATAGTTTTTTTCAGAAACAAAGGCTGCTTCACGTATCCGTGAAACAGCCCATTGTTTTGTTTGTTACGGTTTAATTTCCGCCGCTTTGGCACGAATGGCAAATGCGGCTTCCCCGTCGGCCAGTCCGGCCGCATACTGGTAACCATCCTCTTCCCCGCCGCGGATGACGACGGTGCTGTCGCTCCGGATTTCGCGGGTGTAGTTGATTTCAAACGTTTCCCAGTAATGGTTTTTGTGGAACTCCGGCGGGAACCGGTCGTCAAACCAGTCGAAATACCGGGTGTTGTTGACATGGCCGTTTAAGTCAATGTCCGTAAAGCGGACGTCGTGCGGCGTGTCCGTCGTAAAGTCCGGCAGATGGACGGCCTGCGGAATGGGCGCCTGGTCCTCGCGGTCGTCTCCGTCAATAATGACGCCGAATTCCCGGGGCATAATAATGCTGCGGGAGTCCCGGTCAATTAAGTTCCAGAGACCGGCACCGTCCATGAGGACCGCACCGTCTTCCGCCGAGCGGATGCGGTAATACCGCGGGAAGATGAAATGCATCATGTCCCCCGGCCAGCTCTCCAGCACAATGTGTTCGTCATACTTAATGGGACGGTTCAGCGTGACCGACATCCGGGAAATGACCCAAAGGGCGCCTTTGTCCAGGGTCTTGTCCCGGCGGTACCCCAGCTCCTCGGTATGAGCAATGGAAATTTCCTGGATAAACCGGAACAGAACGCTGGTCCGGAGCTGCTGGAACGCATTGACATCCGAAGACAGAATCTTAATTTCCTGTTCCATGGTAAGACGGATTATTTCTTGGCAATGAGTCTCTGCGTCTCAGCAACGACTTCCGACATAGAGGAGAGTTTTTCCCATTTCTTGTCGTCAAACTTAATGCCGTACAGCGCTTCAATCTTGCAAATGATCATAACGAAGTTCAGCGAGTCAAGACCGAGGTCATCCGACATGGTGGAGTTCATGGTGACGTTCTTGCCTTTGAGGGCCGGAACGACCGTGTAAGCAATGGACATGATCTGGTCGAATACTTCTTTGTCGGTGTATTTGCTCTTAGCCATAGGAAAAAATCCCCTTTCGAATTTTTGTATTGCGTAACACTAATTTTAACATAAGAATTGTTAAAACACTACCTTATTTGGCCAGCATCTGCTGGAGTTTCCAGCGCTGGAGTTTGCCGGTGGCCGTTTTCGGAAGCTGCTCGGCGGTCACCAGAAGTCCGAGCACGCGGCGGCCGAGGGCCTGTTCCTTGTTCCAGGCCTCCAGCTTCGGCCGGATGGCGTCTTCCGTCAGGTCGGGCGAAGACACCACAGCAGTCAGTTTGGCGTCCAGCAGGCACAGCGCGGTTTCCGCGCCCAGTGCCTTGGTCAGCTCATCTTCCGCTTCGGCGCAGTAGACCTTTTCACCGTTCGGCAGGACCAGGACGTCGTTCTTGCGTCCCAGGATGAGCAGACGGCCGTTTTCGTCCAGCTTGCCGAGGTCACCGGTGGCCAGTTCCCCGCCGCGCAGGACGGCGTCCGTAGACGCCTTGTCGTGGAAGTAGCCTTCCATCATGCAGGTGGTGCGGATCATGACTTCCCCGTCTTCGGCAATGCGGACCTGCGTGTCCGGGCAGAGGTCCATGGCAAGCCGGTCGCCGCCGACGGGCGTCATGGCAAGGCCGCTGGCCGTCTCCGTCATGCCGTAGCCGCAGCGGACTTCCACGCCGGTTGCGGTAATGGCCTGGAACGTAGCTTCGTCACAGGGACTGGCGCCGATGAGAATGCAGCGCAGTTCCGGGTTCAGCGCGTTCGTGGCCATGAAGTAGTTCAGAATGGTAGGCACCACCGAAATAATGGTGGGTTTGAAATACTTCGGGTCCTCCACCATTTCGCGGATGCCGCGGCTGAACGCCACGCAGGCGCCGTTGTTGAGCGGCCAGAACATGGCGCAGACAAAGCCGAACACATGGTTCAGCGGCAGGACGCAGAGAACCGTGTCCTTGTCGTTGCATGGCAGGCACTGCTGGCCGTTCCAGGCGCTGCTGCAAAGCGCGCGCTGGGAAATGACCACGGCTTTGTTGAGTGCGGTGGTACCGGACGTAAAGAACAGGATGTGTCCGCCGTATTCCACCGGTCCGTCCGGCGTGGCCGCCAGCGTCAGGGCGTCGGTTTTTTCCGGGTCATAGGACAGGATTTTGTCTATGCCGGTGGCATTGACCAGAAGCTGGAGCCGCTCGGCGTTCATGGACAGGTCCAGAAGCACTGTGCGCTTCCCCGCAATGGCGGAGGCCATAACGGTAATGACCCACTCCGGACACGGCGGAAGGTAGACGCCGATGCAGGTACAGGGGTCCTGCTTCAGCTGCTCCGCCATGCCGAAGACCTTGGCCCGCAGTTCCGTGTAGTTCATTTCCTGCAGCCCGCCCCGGTCGAAACGGATGGCAGGGTTCTGCGGAAAGCGGCCGGCCATGTCGTCCAGCAGTTCCGTAAAGTTCTTATATTTCATGAGGGACACCTCGTTTTTGTTTGGCGGTTTTCACAATAGAAACCCCGTCAAGCGAATCTTTTTATACCTTTTTCAGTATAACAGAACGTGTGTCCTTGTTCAATCTTTGTCAATTTCAAACGGCCCATATAAATACGAGAGGTCAATGTCCCTGGTTTCGCAGCCGTACAAGGCCCCTTCCGCATAGTCGGTGAACTGCCACAGAAGGATCTTGTCTTTGTACTTGCGCATGACCTGGCCGTAGTGGTTGGACGGGAATTCCGTCGTGCCGGTATCGTAATAATAGGCGGTCCAGAACGGAACGTTGATCTTGTCCGCAAGCAGCCGTTCCTCCAGCCAGCTGACGGAGCAGTACAGCATGGGATGATACCCGGCGTTTGCCAGATAATCCAGGTAGTAATTGACCACTTCCGTC
>ONLO01000165.1 GCA_900318715.1 uncultured Eubacteriales bacterium
GAGCCGCAGCGCGCCATTACCCGCGGCCAGGCGGTCGTCTTTTACCAGGGCGACACGGTCCTCGGCGGCGGAACCATTGTAGAATAAACCAATAGGAGGCAGGTCCATATGACGGAACTCCAGCAAAAATACGAAGCCCTTCAGGCGTACCTCCGGGAACTCGGGTCGGTGGCCGTGGCCTTTTCGTCCGGTGTGGACTCCACGCTGCTGCTGAAGGTGGCGGTGGACACCCTTGGCCCGGACAACGTGCTGGCGGTTACCGCTTCGTCCCACTCGTTCCCGCTGCGGGAGCGGGATGAGTCCCGCGCATTTTGCGAATCCATTGGTGTACAGCAAGTCATTTTTACCGAAGACGAAATGGCCATTCCCGGGTTTGCCGAAAACCAGGCAGACCGCTGTTACCACTGCAAACACGGGCTGTTTGCCCGCATTCTGGACATTGCCGGGGAGCACGGCAAAGCCTATGTCTGCGAAGGCTCCAACATGGATGACAACGGCGACTACCGTCCCGGTCTTCTGGCCATTGCCGAACTCGGCGTCAAGAGTCCGCTGCGCCATGTGGAGCTCTACAAATCCGAAATCCGGGACCTGTCCCGGGAGCTGGAGCTCCCGACCTGGAAGAAACCAGCCTTTGCATGTCTTGCTTCGCGCGTCCCGTATGGGGAGCGCATTACGGAAGAGAAACTGAATCGCATTGGAAACGCGGAGCAGAAATTGGTAGATCTCGGCTTCGGCAACATCCGGGTGCGGGACCACAACAACGGGCAGATGGCCCGGATTGAACTGGAACCCGACGAAATTCCCCGGCTGATGGAACCGGCGGTGGCCCATGAGGTGGACGCCTATTTCCGCTCTCTCGGGTACACCTATGTGGCGGTAGAACTCCTCGGTTACCGGACCGGCAGCCTCAACCGCGCCCTTTCGGAGGAGGATCGCCAAAAGGAAGAAGCCGCGCAGGCCAAAGTGGCCAGGGGCGGATGAAATGACAACAGGGAAAGGAGCAACCCGATGACCGCACACGACCTTTATCTTCGCGCCGGTATGATCCGCACGGTGGTGGAAGACATCCGGGACTTTCTGGACGAATTTGCCATTTATACCGTGCCCGCCGACATAACCTTTCCGGACCTGGTGGACTTTCTCGGCCATGCGGCAGCCGCCAATGCGGAAACGGATGTGGAGGCCCTCAAAGCCGACATTGTCCGCCGGGAAACCGAATACAGCATGGTCTGGCCGGACCAGGGCTACGCGCTGTTCCACTGCAAGACCGAGGGGGTGCAGAAGACCTCCATCCGGGTCTGCCTGCCGGCGGAAGGCCAGTGCCTCCAGGACCCGTATTTCCAGGGCATCCGCGCCGCCATTCTCATGCTCGTGCCGAAGGATTCCCGCGCGGTCATCCATGCGGATGTCATGAGCGCGTTCACCATGGCGTTCATGAAGGATCCGGACTTCGTGGCGGCGGTCAAGGCAGGGGACCCGGACGACATCAAAGAACGGATGGCGGCCATCCTGCAGACCTATCTGCAAAAACTGCTGGGTGACCTCGAACTGGCCTGAAACGGACATAACGGGTACAAAATGGAAACCAATACAAAAGACTGCTTTTCAAAGCAGTCTTTCTTCTTTTTTGACAAATCTTGATATTTTTGGGTCCTTTTTTTAATGGAAGCAGGGACTATACTTTTGCTAACTATTCAAAAGGAGATGACCCTGATGTTTGCAAAGAACTTATCAGAGCGGGACCCCTATCAGGTCCCCAAATATCAACACGATATGGAAAAGGCGGCTTTTGGTGTGGTCATTGACAAGCTTTTGAAAAAGATGGACCAGCCGGAACACCGAACCGAGTTGTATTTGCAGCTGATTAAAATGCTCAACCCGTTTTTCGCCGGGAAGGACGGATATGAAAAGTATTTTGACCGCATGAAAGAAGTGGCGTCCGATCCGGACAGCCGATGGATGCGTTTTATTAACAGCACTATAGATGAGTTGGATCCACATGTGCTCCGGACCATTCTGATGAATTTCGGTTACGAACACTTTCTGAACGGAACGCGAGCGGTCCGCAAAAACCGGGAACTCTTCGGCTGCCACATTCCCTATGTCATTTTGTTTGACCCGACGACGGCCTGCAATATGCACTGCGAGGGCTGTTGGTCCGGCACCTATGGTCACAAAGACAATATGCCCTATGACACCATGAATAAAATTGTGGTACAGGGCAAAGCGCTTGGAATCCATGCCTATCTGATGACCGGCGGAGAGCCCATGGTTCGGAAGAACGACATCTTCCGCCTGGCTGAGGAACACGATGACTGCATGTTCTTTCTGTTTACGAACTCCAGCCTGATTACCGAAGAGGTCTGTGACGAATGCGTCCGTCTTGGCAACATTGTCTTCTTCCTGTCCATTGAAGGCACACCGGAGACGAACGATGCCCGCCGCGGCGCAGGACACTACAACATGGTCATGAAGGCCATGGACCTCTTGCGGGAGCACGGCCTGTTGTTTGGAACGTCCATCTGTTATACTCGCGCCAATATAGAGGCGGTAACTTCGGACGAGTTTTTCCAGATGCTGGAGGAGAAGGGTGCAAGATTCGGCTTCTTCTTCCACTACATGCCAGTTGGAAGCAACGCGGTGCCGGAACTCATGCCGACTCCGGATCAGAGACTTTATATGATTGACCGCATCCGGGAAATCCGTTCGTCGGAGAGCCAGGTGCGCTTCTTCCCCATGGACTTCCAGAATGATGCAGAATTCATTGGCGGCTGCATTGCCGCCGGCAGGGACTATTTCCATATTAATGCCCATGGCGATGCAGAACCCTGTGTGTTCATCCACTACTCCGACCGCAACATCTATGACAACTCCATTCTGGAAATGCTCCAAGGCCCGTTGTTCCGGGCGTATCGGGAAGGGCAGCCGTTCAACGACAATATGCTACAACCCTGCCCAATGCTGGAGAACCCACAGATCCTGCGCAGTATGGTCAAACGCACCGGCGCGCACGACACTAACCTTGAGTCGGAGGAGTCGGTGGACCACCTGTGTGACAAATGCGAAGACTACGCAGCCAAGTGGCAGCCGGCTGCCGACGATTATTGGCAGTCTCACCGTCATTTCAAACCGGTTTATAAAGGGAACTCCAAAAGGAGCGTTCTTTCTGGCGTGAAAATAAAATAAGCAAGAATTAACAAGCCTCTGTACAGAACCTGTCAATGGACATGTTTTGTACAGGGGCTTTTTCCTATCCTTGTATGTTATAATAAAAGGCAGTAAACTCCATTTCCCCGAACAGTGAGGTACCTCTATGGCAGAACACCAAGATATGCGGGTGACCCGCAGCGGAAGTTACATCCATCAGCACATGTCCATTCCCTGGGAACAGGTCACGAAGACCGGGGAAGACGTCCCGGTCCGGCAGGCTCGCCTGCGGGAAAAGACCGGCATTGTGGCGCGGGTCGGCCTGCTCATGCTGTCCTGCGGCACCGCCGCGTGGCGGGTCCGGAACGCCATCAACCAGATTGCTGTGGCGTTGGGCATTTCCTGTACGGCCGACATCGGGCTGACGACGCTGTCCCTGACCTGCTTTGAAGAGGACCGCATCTGCACCGAGACCCTGTCCCTGAAAGAACCCGGTGTCAACACGGACAAACTGGACACCATGGAACAGTTCGTCATCGGCTTCCCGGAACACGCGGAAACGCTGACGTCCGGCCAGGTCCATGAACTGCTGGACGACATTGCTGCCAAGAAAGGCAACTACAAGGCCTGGCAGGGCGGGCTCTCCGCGGCCATTGCCTGCTGCGGATTCACCTTCCTGCTCGGCGGCGGCATTCCGGAAATGATCTGTGCCTTCCTCGGCGCCGGATTCGGAAACTGGCTGCGCCGGATCCTGCTCGGCAAATAGATTGCCTTAATCGGCGCCATTATTGCCAGTGTCTCGGTGGCCTGTGCGGTCTACGTCGGCGCCATTTCGCTGGCCGAGGCCCTGTTCCATGTCAGCGGCGCACACGAGGCCGGCTACATCTGTGCCATGCTGTTCGTCATTCCCGGCTTCCCGCTCATAACGGGCGGCCTGGATATTATCAAAGTGGAAATGCGTTCCGGTCTGGAACGGATTGCTTACGCACTTCTGATCATACTGACAGCCACGTTGACGGGTTGGGTCGTTGCCATGCTTCTGCACTTCAAACCGGGCAATCTGGTTACGCCGGAACTGTCGCCGGTGGTCCAGACCCTTCTGCGGTTGGTCACCAGCTTTGCCGGCGTCTACGGATTCTCCCAGATGTTCAACAGCCCGCGGAAAATGGCCGTCTATGCCGGCTGCATCGGCATGATTGCCAACACGCTGCGTCTGGTTCTCGTGGACTACGCCTCTGTGCCGGCCGGTGCCGCCGCATTCGCCGGCGCACTGGTGGCCGGGCTCCTGGCTTCCCTGGTCAAGACCCGGGTCGGCCTGCCGCGCATTGCCCTGACGGTGCCGTCCATTGTCATCATGGTGCCGGGCATGTACATGTACCGCGGTATCTTCAACCTCGGGGTCGGAACCATGGAGGACGGCCTTTCCTGGATTATCCGCGCGGTGCTCATTGTCATGGCGCTGCCGCTCGGCCTTGCCGTTGCCCGTCTCCTGACGGACACCCGGTTCCGCCATTGCACCTGACCCGGCAGATCCGGCACAAAAAATCATTTCGTTGAAAAGAGTTGTTCTGATGAAAAAAGTTGGAAAAATCATTCTCCGAATCCTGTTGGTGCTGGTCATTCTTCTGCTCGTTGCCGGTCTGTTTGCGGCCGGCGTGGCAGGCCTTGGCCCGCTGAAAGGTGCATGGAACAAAATTACGGACCGGAAGCCGGGCAACCAACCGGCCTACAGCTTCGAACAGATTACCGAAATGGAGAACAGCCCGCTGGAAGGCAAACAGCTCTGCGTGCTGGGCTCCTCCGTCACCTACGGTATGGCGTCGGGCGGATACGCCATTGGCGAGTATCTGTCGGCCCGTTTTGGCATGGATCTGACCAAAGAGGCCGTCGGCGCCACAACGCTGGCGGACGTGAACCGGCTTTCCTATGTCTCCCGGATGGAACGGAACCTTCCGAAGAATGCAAAGTTCGACCTCTTCATCTGCCAGCTGTCCACGAATGACGCCACCTTTGGTGCGGAACTCGGGGCGGTCAGCAAAAGCCGTGACCGCAGTAAATTTGACCGCAAGACAACGGTCGGCGCCATGGAGTACATCATCTCCTACGTCCAGGAGACCTGGGGCTGCCCGGTACTCTTCTACACGGGTGCGCGCTTTGACTCCAACGAGTATGCGGACATGGTGAACCTTCTGTATGACCTGCAGAAAAAGTGGGACATCGGCATTCTGGACCTCTGGAACGCCGAACCGTTCAATGACATCCGTGACAAAGACCGCGAACTCTTCATGGCCGACGACATCCACCCGACCCGGGCCGGATACCGCGACTGGTGGGGCCCCGAACTGGAGGCCCAGCTGCTGGACTATCTGGCAAAAGAGGAACCTCAGCCGCAGGCCGCATAATTTCATTGCATGCAAAAAAGAGACCCAAACGGGTCTCTTTTTCTATGGTCGATTCAGTCTGTAATGATACCTGCACTCCCGGATTCCGGGCAGGCGCAGCAGGGTCAATGAATCAGCGCGCGACAAATCAATGAAGCAGACTGCTCATAGAGGTTGCACACCATTTCCCGCCCCTGATCCGGAACGTTCGGCTCGTCAATTAGGCTCATCAATTAGAATCGTCAAGTTAGGATCGTCAATTACGTGATTTGGTAAAATATCACGTAGTATTTTAGAAGTAAAACAAAACGATTACGTGGCCTTAATAAAAGTCACGTAAAGCAAAGTGGCTTTTTCGGTTTCGTTTACGTGATATATTGAAAATGACACGTAAATGGGCCGATCATTGTCCCAAAAACTACGTGAGTAAACATGGGCTCACGTAACAATGCGAAAAACAGACCGAGTGGACTCGTGCTCCGCACACGACGGGCCACGCAGAAAAAAGGACATCCGAAAGGATGTCCTTTTCCTGGTGGGAGAGAGTGGATTCGAACCACTGAAGGCGTTGCCAACAGATTTACAGTCTGCCCCCTTTGGCCACTCGGGAACTCTCCCATATTGAATTATGCGTTCGGGGCCCCCAAGGCGAGGTACGCAGGCTTGGGGAAAGGAGGAGTAGCGGAGGGAGCAAGACCTGCTGTTCACAGCAGGCCGAGCGCTTCGTAGCTTACTCCGACGTGGAGCTGGTGAACGGACTTGAACCCCTGACCTGCTGATTACAAATCAGCTGCTCTACCAACTGAGCTACACCAGCACTTTTTGAACGCTTGCATACTATAGCACAATTCAAAATGAGCGTCAAGGGTTTTGCGGAGTATTTTGCCGGTCCGGAGCGCAATGCCTTTAAGATATTTTTTTATTGACAAGTAATTAAAACCGTATTAGAATATCAACACTTCAATTAAATAACCAAAGGCTGTGACGAAGAATGGCCCGGGTGAAGACACTGCAGAGAGCCGGTGGTTGGTGCAAACCGGTGTGGGTAGCCTGACGCCTCTGACTTCCGAGCCGGAAACCTGAAGC
>ONLO01000192.1 GCA_900318715.1 uncultured Eubacteriales bacterium
GGTTCTGTCCCTGCTCATGACCCTGGCCTTGGCGGCACCCATGCTGAGCCTTCCCGCTTCAGCGGCCGGAACCAAAACCATCCGCGGAAGCCAGTTCCCGACCGTCTTTGTCCATGGCATGATGGGCTGGGGCAGTTACGAACCGTTCAGCAATGTCCTGGACTACTGGGGCGCCACGTCCGGCAGCATGATGGACTATCTGAGCGGCCAGGGGTACCGCGTGTACTCCGCGTCCACCGGTGCGCTCTCCAGCGCCTGGGACCGCTCCTGTGAACTGTATGCGCAGATCACCGGTACGCGGACCGACTACGGCGCGGCACACGCCAAAAAGTACGGACACGAGCGCTACGGCGAGGACTTTACCGGCCGGGCTCTTATTCCGAACTTCCACTGGAGTGCAAAGAATAAGCTGAACTTCGTGGGACACAGTTTCGGCGTGCCGACCATCCGGCTGCTTGCCGACCTGCTGAAGGACGGCAATGCAGAGGAAGTGTCGGCGGCCAAACAGGCGGGCACCAAAGCGTCTCCTCTGTTCACCGGCGGAAAGGGCGGCTGGATCTTTTCCATCACCGGCCTTCACGGTCCGAACAACGGCTCCACGTATCTGGACAGCGCGCCCGTTTCCACGGTCGGCGCGTTCAGCCTGTACGGCGTCTGGGCTTATGCACTCGGCATTACGAATGTCACGGCCATCCACAACTTCCGGCTGGAGCACTTCGGCATAACGGTCAAAGACTCCGAACCCTTCGGTTCTGCGCTGCTCCGCATCCTGCAGGACGGATCGTTCTACTCCCACCACGACAGCTGCTGGGCGGACATGGATATTGACCGGCAGGTCTACCGGAACAAGTCCATTGAAATGAACCCGGACATCTTCTACTTCAGCTTCTACGGCAACGGCGTCTCCTCCGGAGCGCTGAAGACACCGGATCTGACGGACTTCGTGGTCATGCAGCCGTACGAGGTCATTCTCGGCAACTACACCGGCGCCACCGACGGCGCGTTCGTCGACGGGTACGGAGCGTATCAGAAGACGGTCCGGACGCCGGTCCAGAACCTGGGCGAAGAGTGGCAGCCGAACGACGGCATGGTCAACGTCCTCTCCGCCCGCGTCCCGTTCCACCGGAACGCCTCCGGAAAACGGGTGTTCGACCGGTACCGGACGTACAAGAAGGGCACAAAGCTGAGCCCCGGCATCTGGAACGTCATGCCGGATGACGGCTATGACCACTTCGGTGTCATCGGCGGCGTCCTGTCCGAAAACGCGGCCGACACCCGGGCGTTCTACAAAAACCTGATGGACCTCATCTATTCCTGTCAGCGCACGGCCTGACCAATCCTGCCGGCGCACGGTCTGACAAATCTGCCGGCGCACGGCCGGACCGAAAAAAGCAATATAAAAGCAGCCTCAACAGACGCTGAGGCTGCTTCTTTTTTCTATTGTTTTACAGCAAATTGATCCGGTTGAGCTGCTCGGCATAGAATGCATAAATGTCATTCCGCTTGGTCAGGCCGCCGTTGAAGGACATGTGGTCCTTCGGGTAGACGGGCATGACGTACCAGATGCCGGGTTTGCGGAGCTGCTGCAGGACCCGGCGCTCCCGGAGACGGACCGTCAGGAGTACCTGAAACTCATCCGCGAGGAATCCATCCGGCTCTCCGCCCTGAGCGAGAGCATTCTGAACCTGTCCCGCCTGGACAGCACGGAAATTGTGGTGAAGAACGAGCGGGTCTCCGTGGACGAACAGATCCGCAAAGCGGTCATCCTGCTTCTGGAAAAATGGGGCGATTCACGCATCCTGTTTGACCTCGACCTGCCCTCTATAACGGTCACGACGGACCCCGACCTGCTGGAACAGGTCTGGATCAACCTCATTGACAACGCCATCAAGTACTCGCCGGACGGATCGACGGTGCGCATCCGGGGCGCGGCCGGGAAGGACACGGTGCGTGTGGTCGTCCGGGACGAAGGCGCCGGCATTCCCGCCGACAAGCTGGAACACATCTACGACCGGTTTTACCAGTGTGAGGAGTCGCACCGGAAGGTTGGCAGCGGCCTTGGGCTGTCCATTGTCCGCCGCATTCTGGAACTCATCGGCGGCACCGTCTCGTGTGAGAGCACGGAGGGCGTGGGCACCGCCATGACGGTGGAACTGCCGCTTTCGTAAAAGACAACTTCAGACAAAAGAAGACCCCGCTGCTTCAGCAGCGGGGTCTTTCGGCTTCGTTGGTTCAGTTTTTGTTCCGGAGATTTTCCAGAAGGGACTTGATGAGGGCGGCCGAACGGGCAGAAGCGCGGTCAACGACCTGCTTGAACAGGTTCGTCATGAACTCGCCTCTCCTGGCGCGGGCGTCCGTCACCTGCGAAGCAACCGTGGTAATGATACCGGTCTTTTCCTGTCCTTCCGGAAGGACAATGGCATTTTCAATTTCCCTGGCGGTTTTGTTGATCAGCATGTTGGTGTTGCTGAACAGGCTCTTGCTGAGGTTGTAGAAGTACCAGTCCGCATCCAGACTGCCGGTGTAGACCAGCTTGGTCCGTTTGGCAATGTTGTTGAGGAAGATGATCAGGTTCTGCGTGGTCCGGCCCTGGCTGTACAGGAACTTGTTCAGTTCCTTGGTTACGGCTTCCACAGAAGCGTAGATCTGGCTTCCGCCCAGTGCGCTGTAGCTCAGCTGGGACGCATAGGCAATCATGGCGGCCGTAACATCAAGGTTGTCTTCGCCGTCCGACAGTGCACGGTCAATCAGGTTGACTTCTTTTCCTGCCAGCGTGTTGATCATGGTATCAGCAATTCCGGCAAGCGATGTATTCCTTACGAATGCATAGAAACCCTCCGCAAGATACGGACCGATAATGCCGATGTCGGCAACGTTGGCCCAGACCCAGTCCGTCTTGTCCCAGGTCACAATGACGGTATAGACGAACGGGCTGCGGAAATAACCTTCCGGTGCTTTCGTCTGGAACATCAGATAGGGGCCGGCCGGCATCCGCTCGCCAACAAACCCGAGCCGCTGTGCCATTGGATAAACGACGGTGTTGATAATGGAAGAGGTCATCTGCGACCCTTCATTCATGAGTTTGAGCGCAAACTCATACAGGCGCTGGAAATCCTCGTTGACAAAGGATTCGCCCATTTCCGCCATCTGCAGGATGACATCCAGCATCCAGGTGAGGGTGACATTCTTCGTGCGGTCAAAGGTGACCACACCGTTTTCATCGGCTTCTGCCTGGAGCATGGCCGGGAACACCATGCCGTTCTCTTTGGCGGCCTGGTATTCTCCCCAAAGGTCAATGTTGTCCATCAAACCGATGAAGGTCTTGACCAGTTTGAAGGCCGAGGCGGCGTCAATCTGGAGCTGCCCGTTTTCATCCATGCCGGCAACGCTGGCGGAGAGGTCAAGGATGGCCTGGTAGTTGTAAACACCATTTTCATCCTGCTTCATCAGATTCTGTAACACCGTGGTGAAGGTCTCTCTGCCAATGCCGGCCATGAAGTCCAGGATTTTCTTCAGGTCGTCCCGGTTGACCAGGATGAATTCCGAAGCGGCCAGCGGGTCGTCCGCAAGGTTGACGTTTGTGAAATGGAATCCGGGCTGCTTTTCGGCCAGCCAGAGGCCGGGGAAGTTGATGGTTACACCGGGAACGGTAAGACCAAGGACGGTAATGTCTCCGCCAATGGTTTTGTTGGTGCCGACATAAGTGGTTTTGCCTTTTTCAACCACAATGTCCGTGTACGAACGCGGCGTGGACTCGGCCAGGACATAGCCGTCCCGATCCAGCGCATCAACGTTCAGGCTGTAGGTGCCGACCGGAACATTCTCGAACTGATAGGTCGTATAGAACCGTCCGGCCAGTGCCGACAGGCCTTCGAATCCGATTTTGTTCAAAAGACCGGCAAACGTTCCGCCGGTCAGGTCCAGCGCTCTCTGAAGCAGGCCGCTGGACGATGTCAGATTGACCGAGTTCAGGACACTTTTGGCATCTTCCGTTGCCGCATAGGCGGTGCCGTCTTCTCCGGTCAGCGTCATGGTGACGTCCGGAATGGTTTCGGCTGCGTCGTAGGCAACGGCATTGTTCATCCATGCTTTCAGGGACTCAATACCGCCTTCCTCCAGAACAGCGGTCAGTTCGGCGCTGTAGACCATGACGGCCACATTGCCGGTCGGGGCAGTCTCTTCCGCCAGAACGCTCAGCGGCAGGATGGTCAGGACCATGGCCAGCGCGAGGATCAGGCTGAGAATCTTGTAACGTTTCTTCATAGAGTATCCTCTTCTCTCTTTCTCGTTAAGCGGGTTTGGGCAAAAAAGAAAAATGACTTCCGTCCCTCCGGCGAGGAAGGATCTGGGCAGTCATTTTTCTTTTTCATTTCTTCTATAGTTTACCATTAATTTAAAAAATAAAGCAACGGATATCTGCCCGAAAAAAACGCACAACTATAGGACAATTTGACGGAATCCACGGGTTTTATACCGTGTTTTACCCTTATGCAGCAGTTCCCGGACTTGTATTCCGGCGGTCATCCTGTGTAAGATTGGGGTGAAGCAACCGTACGAAGCCCCGGAACGGGGACCCGGAGCGGGAAGGGCCCGGAGAAAAAAGGAGAACAGACATGGAACAACAGGAATTCAAGGCTCTGGCCAAAACCCTGCAGTCGGAAACGCTGAACGACAAGGCAAGGGCAAAGTTCCCGGAGGAGAGCTTTCTTGCCCTTCCGTGCGGCAACACCCACTACCAGCTGGGTGAGCCCGCCGCCCCCAACGGGGAGACCGTCGTGCTCGTGCACGGCTACTCCACGCCCTATTATCTTTATGACAACCTCTACGCCGCGCTGCTGGAAGCGGGTTACCGCGTCCTGCGGTATGACCTGCTCGGCCGCGGCCTGTCCGAGCGGATCCGGGGCAAACACACGCCGGAATTCTTTGCGCAGCAGCTTCTGGAACTGACCGGAGCGGTGCTCGGCAAAGACGCGCCGTTCCACCTGGTCGGTACGTCCATGGGCGGGAGCATCAGTATGTGCTTTACGGCTCTTCACCCGGAAAACGTCCGCAATTTGGTCCTTCTGGCGCCGGCCGGTATGGACACGTTCTGTCCGCCCGTTTACATGACGCTGACCCGCGTGCCGCTCATTGGTGCCCTGGCGTTCCACCTGACCGGGGTCTCCACCTTCATGCGCCGGTCTTCGGAGGAACTCCGCAAGGCGGACCAGGCCACGAAGGATGAATTCCAACGGAAGTTTGCCGCCGGCGCCCGGTACAAGGGCTACATGAGCGGGCTGCTGTCCAGCCTGCGCAACACCATCCTGGACACGAAGAAGACCGTCCGGTATTACCAGGCGGTGGCCGAACGGAAGACCCCGGTGCTCTGCATCTGGGGCACGGAAGACCATACCATGCCGTATTACCAGAGCGAGCGGTTTTGTGAACTGTTCCCGTACGCGGACCTCGTCACCTTCGGCGGCTCCGGCCACCTGTTCCTCTACGACGAGACCGAACGCACCATGCGCCACATCCTGCCGTTCCTGGCATAGGCGCCGAACAAATGGAAAGAAAACGCCGTCTTACGAACAGTTTCGTAAGACGGCGCTTTCTGTGATGGATTGATTAAAGCAGAACCGATTTGAGTTTTTTAATAATGAGTTTGGTAATCTGCTTATGACCTTTGTAAGTTGGGTGCGGGTTGAATCCACTGTCATCCAGGGTAAGGTTCTCGTAGAGCGGAAGCGTGGCGCGGTTGTTGATCATTTCCACGTTGCGTTCCTCAACATAGTAGTAGTTCGGAAGGACGCCTTCGAACTTCTGCTTGGTGCTGTTGATGACGTCGTAGTACAGCTGCAGGCTGTGCTCCAGAGAACGGTCGCCGGGCAGAATGCTCCAGCTTTCGGCCGGATTGTAGAACCCGAGGGAAACCACGGTAACGTCCGGGTTGAGCTCGTAGATCCGGTCAATAATGGCGTTGTAGTTGATGAAGAAGTCGGTGGCCCATTTGAGGACGGTCTCGTCCCACTGGATCCAGTACTCCGCCCATTTCCGCGGGTTGCCGATGAAACCGGCAAGGTAGTTGATGGCGTTCTGGAACACGACTTCATAGGAGCCATATTTGGCCACTTTCTGGCGAAGGGTCAGTTCCGGATCCGGGTCCGTGTATTTCCGGCCGTCTTCGGCAATGTCATAAATGCAGGCAATGGTCGGGACCCAGATGTCGTCAAAGCCGACGTCCAGGAGGATCATGTCGGATTCCTTGACGGCTTTCTGGTAGACCGGGCGGAGCGACTTGAGTTTCTTGAGGGTAATCTGTCCTTCGGAAATCAGCTCGTCGGCTTCTTTCATAATGTAATCCGGCTCAAAGTCATTGTCCAGGAGGTACAGAAGCTCCGTGGTACGGCTGCCGGAAATGGCGTACTGGTTGAGTTTCGTGGCGCGCAGTTCCTTGGCAACAAGGTCCGGATAAGAACCCCGGATGCGGGTGCAGTACACCACGAATTTACCCTGCTTGTTGTAGTCGTCCAGACCGAAGCCCGAGCTGGCACTGTCGCCCAGAGACGTAATGGTCTTGAACTGCGGCAGTTTTCCGGAAGACTTTTTGGACGA
>ONLO01000191.1 GCA_900318715.1 uncultured Eubacteriales bacterium
GACCTGGGCACGGCAGCCGTTTATCCCGGAAAGAAGACCTTCAACCACATCTGATCATTGTTCAAAAGCCGTCTCCGGTTTACCGGAGGCGGCTTTTCCCTTTTTGGGCAGATGATAGGAAAACGAACATGGGACAAGGATTGGACAATTGCATTTTTTCTTGAAGACTTATACCAATTGCGTACAGGTTTTTAACCTTTGTTAATGCAGATTACTAAACGGTTGCAGTAAAGTAAATTTGACGTTCGTATAAAAAATATTAGGACAAGCGTCCGGGGAACTGGTCAATGTCTTTTGACTTTGTCCTGTATGGCGCATTTAAAATGGGAGTTGAGCAAGTGGACTATCTGGACTTTTACCGGGAGTTCGGACATTTAACAAACGAAGAAACCATCCGGAAACTGGCGGCTGCCAGTTCGGAAATGGCTTGGAGCAAAGGAGACATTCTCATTCGTCCCGGTGAGACAAACCGTATGGCCGTTTTTATGCTCAAAGGCGTTGCCAAGCGGTATGTCTGCTCGGACAACGGGGAAGAACAGACGGTTGGTTTTTACTGGAAGTATGCGCAGCCGCTGGTCGGTGCCTATAGTTTTACCAAACCCGCCAATGTGTGGGTCAAGTTCCTGACGCCGGCTCAGACGTTGGTTTTGCCCTGGGACACCCTCATGGAATGCATGCATGATGACGCGGAAGTTGCCATGTCGTTCGCAGAGTGTCTTCTGGAGCACTCCAGCCAGCAGATTGAAACCATGAAGGTGCTGGAAACCTATAATGCGGCGGACCGTTACCGTTGGTTCCTGCGGCATTATGAAGACATTGCCGACCGCATTCAGGAAAACGACATTGCTTTATTCCTCGGCATCCGCCCGCAGTCCCTGTCCCGAATTAAACGGGCGCTGATTGACGCCGGAGAACTGAACTGAACCGAATGACAGATGAGCCGATCCCGTCCCGGGACCGGCTCGTTTTCGTCTGCCGTCAATTTGACAAATCTGCGGGGGGAACGTACCATATAGGATGAATTAGTTTGAGTATCAGTATCTCTTATTAGGGAGGAACCGGAATGGATCATATCCAGGAACCGGCGACCGGCGAGGTCCCGAAGAACGTGAATAAAAAGCGCAAAGCGGCGGCCCGCAAACGCAAGTCGGCGGTCAGCCGTACCAGCACTGCGGAAAAACGCCGGGAACGGACGCAGCATGCCTCCGCGTCCGGGGCGAAAAAGCCATCCGGTGCAAAGAGGACTCGCCCGTCCCGCCTGCCGGAAGGATACATTCCGCAGGATGCGGCGTATGCCTATAATGCCGGCCCGGCCGCCTACCCGGACGGCAGCCAGGCTGCCGTTGCCCGTCAGCGGAGCGCCCAGCAGAAAGCGGCTCTGAAAAAGGCCCCGGCAAGAAAGAAAAAGAAGAAATATAAAATCAACAAGCGCCGTCTGGCAACGTTCCTGCTCTGCCTGTTCCTGGTGTTCCTGCTGCTCTTCCTGTTAGTCCGTGGCATTTCCCGCATTGGACAGAAGAAGGGCTGGAGCTACATCTATGTCAAGCCGACGTCTTCCGACTGCCGGATTGGTGTGGTAACCAGGCTGGACGAGAACGGTGCGCCGAAGACCATTGACCTTGCCGAAGAGGTCAAGGACGGGGTCTACGCCATCCCGGTGCAGCGCGGCGGCACGACCGCGGTCATTGTCTCCGACGACGAGTACAGTTTCAACCGCGTCAACGCCAGTGACCCGGACTACTATCTGGCCGAAGTCACATCCATGGCGGCCGACACCGCCGAGCGGCAGAAGTCGTTTGTGGAGAAATATCAGCCGAGCGTGGTTTCCACCGGCGCCAAGAAGATTGCCAGCAGCACGACCAAGAAGCTGCCGAAGATCTCGTTCTACAGCACCTCCCGTGCCCGGAATGCCCTGGCCACCCTCGGGGTCGGTTCCAAACAGCTGAACGTCAGCTACAAGGACATGGACTACCAGAGCCGGAAACATCCGGCCGTGCCGGAGAAGTCCTCCGAGACCACGACCTTTACGTTCACGGCCAGCGGAGACAACCTCATTCATCAGAAGATCTATGAGCAGGCCTCCGTCCGCGCCATGGGCAAAGGCTATGACTTCGACGCCTGTTATGAGGAAGTTTCGGATTTCTACCTGCAGCACGACCTGAGCTGGCTGGACATGGAATCTCTGGTTTCCAACTCCATTGAGCCCAGCACGTATCCGAGTTTCTCGTCGCCCGGCGAAGTTGCAAAATCCGTCTACGACATGATGAAGGTCCGGGTTTTCAACGTCTCCAACAACCACATCTACGACAAATCCACCGAAGGCATTGAGTCCACCATGGAATTCTATGCAAAGGATATGCCGTCGGATATTCTGGTATCCGGTCTCTACAACAAGAAAGACCTCTACAACATTCCCATCTACACCTGCAAGGGACGTGCGGTTGCGGTCCTGGCCTACACGGATTCCACCAACGGCATCAATACGCCGGAAGACTCCAAATACCGCGTCGTCTACACGGATGAAACGGATATCATCAAGAAGCAGGTCAAGAAGGCCCGCGAAGTTGCCGACGTGGTCATTGTCTCCTGCCATTGGGGTACCGAGGACAGCCATGTCGTAAACGACAACCAGAAAGACCTGGCCCAGAGCCTGGCGGACTGGGGTGCGGACCTCATCATCGGCACCCACCCGCACGTGGTCCAGGACGCCGAATGGCTGACGGCCAAAGACGGACGGAAGGTGTTCTGCGCCTACTCGCTGGGCAACTTCATCTCCACGCAGTCCCAGCCGGATGAACTCATCGGTCTGGTTCTGGAGTGCACCATCAGCACGGTTATTGACGCCAAAGGAAATGTGTCCGTGGAAGTGGAGAAACCGCTGCTGTATCCGGTCATTACCGTCTACGGAACGGAAGCCTCCAACGTCCATGTCGTCTGGTTCTCGGACTTCGACGAAGAAATGGCCTCCGCGCACGGCGTGACCGAAACCTATCCGACCTTCACGTATAATTACATTACCTATATTCTGAAGAAGTACGTCAACGAAGACTTCCTGGTCCTTCCCGTCGGCATGATGGATGACGAAGAGGACCTGGATGACCTGACCGAGGACGATGCCCAGGCGTCGTCGGACGACGGCTCCGGCTCGTCGGCCGTTTCGGCCAGCAGCACGTCCACCACGACGTTTGCCCGGTCCACGACGACGGCGGCCGCCACCACGGCAGCCCCGTCCACCACGGCCTCCACCACGGCGGCCACGACCGCGTCCGAGGAAGATCCGGATGACGACCTTCCGGCGGAAAACTGAACATGAGAAAATGGCCCGCTGCTGCGGGCCATTTTTTTGCTTGATGATTCGTTTGAACCGGTTTCTCAGTCCAGTTTGTGGATGAACATGCCGGAGAGGAGCTTCGGCTCGAACCAGGTGGACTTCGGCGGCATCAGCCGTCCGGCGTCCGCCACGGAGATGAGGTCCTCAATGGAGGTCGGGTACATGGAGAAGGCAATGTTCATGTCGGTATGAACCCGGTGCTCCAGTTCCCGCAGGCCGCGGGCGCCGCCGACGAAGTCGATCCGTTTGTCGTTGCGCAGATCCGTAATGCCGAGGACGGGGCCGATAAGGTTGTCCTGCAGGACGGAGACGTCCAGCCGTTCGACCGGGTCATCCTGGTTGAAGGTGCCGTCGCGTGCGGTCAGCTTATACCAGTTGTTAAACACATACATGCCGAACGTTTTCGGCTGGTCCGGCCGGTACGGGCTGAGCCCTTTCTGCTCCTCCACGGTAAAGTATTTGGATATTTCGGAAAACAGGGTCTCCTTTGTCATGCCTTCCGGCAGACGGGCCACCCGGTTGTAGTCCATAATGGCCAGTTCCTCACTCGGGAAGGCAATGGCCAGAAAATAGTTGAACTCTTCGGCGCCGGTGAATTTGCCGGCGGCTTTTCGTTTTTCCAGACCGACTTCCACGGCAGAGTTGCAGCGGTGATGGCCGTCCGCAATGTAGAGGGACGGTATGTCCCGGAAACTGTCGGTGAGGGAGGCGTTCAGCTCGGGGTCATCAATGGCCCAGGCACGGACGCGGACCTCTTCGGGCGTAATGAATTCATAGGTGGCTTTGTGGCCGGACTTCCAGGCATACAGGTCGTCGGTAATGGTGTCGTCACCCGGATAGGTCAGAAAAATAGGGCCGGTGTTGGCATTGCAGGCACGGACATGGCAGATGCGGTCTTTGGACTTTTCCACCGTCGTGTTCTCATGGCGTTTGATGACATTGTTCCGGTAGTCGTCAATGGAGGCGCAGCCGACCAGGCCGGTCTGCGTCCGCCCGTACAGGGTCTGTTCCAGAATGTAGAAACAGGGGGCGCTGTCCTGCTCCATGAGGCCGTCGTCCTCGTATTGCTGCAGGAGC
>ONLO01000172.1 GCA_900318715.1 uncultured Eubacteriales bacterium
GAGACGACCACGACCACGTCGTTGCCGGCGGAGAACGTGTCGGCCACAATGGAGGCCACGTTCATGACGCGCTCAGCGTTGGCAACGGATGAGCCGCCGAATTTTTGTACAATGAGAGCCATTGGTGAAAAGACCTCCTCAGCAGTCGGCTACGCGGATGAGTGACTTGAGTTTGACCGAATGAAGGGCGTCCAGCTTGGCGCGGACTTCGTTTTCGGTGAACGGGGCCGTAATGAATGCCAGCTCCGTGTTGTAGGCGCCGCTGCGGGCCAGAAGATAAATCTTGCCGAAGGCGTCGCGGATTTCCTGCTGTGCTTCCGCCGGGTTCTCGACCTTCAGGCGGATGTAGTACTCGTTCGGGACTTCGCGGTAGTCGGCAACCATGCCGTCGATTTCCGGACCCCAGCCAAGCATCTTGCGCTTTTCGTCGTGGTTGGCGCAGTCAATGATGTCGGCCACTACGGCAGAGGCGGTCGGCAGTTTGCCGGCGCCGGGACCGTAGAAGAAGACGTCACCGACTTTGTCGCCGTTGATGAGGACGCCGTTGAAGACGTCACTGACGGCGGCCAGCTGGCTGCCGCTGCGGACAATGGCCGGGCTGACGGTAATGTAGGCTTTGCCGTCCGGCAGGCGTTTGGCGGTGCCGACGAGCTTGATGACCGAACCGCAGTTGTTGGCATAAGCTACGTCTTCCAGCGTAATCTTCGTAATGCCTTCCGCATGGACCTTGGCCGGGTCCACGTTGGCGCCGAAGGCCAGGTCGGCCAGGATGCAGATCTTGCGGCAGGCGTCAATGCCTTCGACGTCGGCGGTCGGGTCGGCCTCGGCATAGCCGTTGGCCTGGGCAATTTCCAGAGCCTCTTCGAAGGTGAGGTTCTCGTTGATCATCTTGGAGAGGATGAAGTTGGTGGTTCCGTTGAGGATGCCGTTGATGGCCTGGATTTCATTGGCGGCCAGGCAGTAGGAGAGCGGGCGCAGGAGCGGGATGCCGCCGCCGACGCTGGCCTCGAACATGTAGTTGACATTGTGTTCTTTGGCAATCTTCAGGAGCTCCAGGCCGTGCGTGGCCACGAGCTCTTTGTTGGACGTGACGACATGCTTGCCGGCCTCCAGCAGCTTGGCGGTGAATTCGAACGCCGGTTTCGTGCCGCCCATGGCCTCGGCCACAATACGGACGGAGTTGTCGTTCAGAATGTCATTGAAGTCATGGGTGACTTTGTCTTCGTTCGGGTCGCCGGGGAAGTCCCGGAGGTCCAGAATATATTTGACGTTCAGATCCGCTTCGGAGCTGCGGCCCTGAATGTAGGCGTGTTTCGTGTTGACAATTTCTACTACACCGGAACCGACGGTGCCATAGCCTAAAACGGCAATGTTCATCATTTGGAGTTCCTCCTTGGAAACAAGATGAAAGTATCATAGCACAGTTTTTTATCTGAATAAAGTAAAAAAGCCGGGGATTTCCCGAAAAATGCTGCATCGCCCTATACATTTCGGGAACTTTCTCTTATAATTAATTGATTATTTAAAGCGGAGGGTGCTGTTATGATCATTATTTCCCCGTCGGTCCTGTCGTGCGACTACGGCAAAATGGGTGCAGAGGTGCAGCGGATGGAGCAGTCCGGCGCCGAGTGGATTCACTTCGACGTCATGGACGGTCATTTCGTGCCGAACATTACCATCGGTGTGCCCATTGTGAAGAGCCTCAAGAAGTACATGAACGGCAAGGCGGACGTGCATCTGATGATTTCCGACCCGCTGGCCTACGTGGGGCCGTTCGCCGAGGCGGGCGCCGATATCCTGACCTTCCATGTGGAGGCGGACTCGGACGTGCAGGCCACCATTGACGCCATTCACGCGGCCGGCATGGAAGCGTCCCTCAGCGTCAAGCCGGGCACGCCGGCGGAAGCGGTGTTCCCGTATCTGAAGGACCTTGACATGGTTCTCGTCATGACCGTGGAGCCGGGTTTTGGCGGCCAGTCCTTTATGGCGGACATGCTGCCAAAGTGCCGCGCCGTCCGGGACGAGGCTAACCGCATTGGCAAGACGGACCTGAACATCCAGGTCGACGGCGGCATTAACGAAGTCAACATTGCAGACGCGGCGGCGGCCGGCACC
>ONLO01000196.1 GCA_900318715.1 uncultured Eubacteriales bacterium
CCGGTGCCGGGGCCATTTCCGGGCAGGAAATCCGGTTCGGGCCGGCGGCGCCGCCGTTTGGCGGCAAGAGTCCAAAAAAGCCGCGTCTTTCGGATAAAATCTTGGTTATTATTTTAACAGTCCATCGTTTGAATTAGCAAAACACCTATGTTATGATTTTATTGTGATAGTTTACCCATTTCACACATCTTCATTATTATAACTGGAGGCAAATTATGAGTCGTAAGCTGAAAACCATGGATGGTAACACAGCTGCCGCAACCGTGTCCTATGCGTTCACGGAAGTAGCCGCCATTTACCCCATCACGCCTTCTTCGCCTATGGCTGAGGTCACCGACCAGATGGCCGCTGCCGGCACGAAGAACATCTTTGGCCAGACCGTCAAAATGCAGGAAATGCAGTCCGAGGCCGGCGCCGCCGGTGCCGTGCACGGTTCGCTTTCCGCCGGTGCCCTGACCACGACCTATACGGCTTCGCAGGGACTTCTCCTCATGATCCCGAACATGTACAAGATTGCCGGTGAGCTTCTCCCGAGCGTCATGCATGTATCCGCCCGCTGCGTTGCCAGCCACGCACTGAACATCTTCGGTGACCACTCGGACGTCTACGCCTGCCGTCAGACCGGTTACGCCATGCTCTGCTCCTCGACCGTGCAGGAAGTCATGGACCTCGGCGCCGTTGCCCATCTGGCCACCCTCAAGGGCCGCGTTCCGTTCCTTCATTTCTTCGACGGTTTCCGCACGTCTCACGAACTCCAGAAGATTGAAGTCTGGGACTACGACGAACTGGCCGAAATGGCCGACTGGAATGCCATTAACGCGTTCCGCCGTCACGCCCTGAACCCGGAACACCCGGTCCAGCGCGGTTCCGCACAGAACCCTGACCTCTTCTTCCAGGCCCGTGAAGCCTGCAACCCGTTCTACAACGACATCGTCGGCATTACCGAAGACTACATGAACGAAGTCAACAAACGCATCGGTACCGACTACAAACTCTTCAACTACTACGGCGCTCCGGATGCCGAGCAGGTCATTGTGGCCATGGGCTCCGTCTGCGGCACCATTGAAGAGTCCGTCGACTATCTTAACGCCAACGGCGGCAAGGTCGGTCTTGTCAAAGTCCGCCTGTACCGTCCGTTCGCGGCCAAACACCTCATTGACGCCATCCCGGATACCGTCAAGACCATCTCGGTCCTCGACCGTTCCAAGGAGCCGGGCGCCCTCGGCGAGCCGCTCTATCTGGATGTCGTTGCCGCCCTCAAGGGCTCCAAGTTCGACGCCGTCCCGGTGCTCAACGGCCGTTACGGTCTGGGCTCCAAGGACACCACGCCGAGCCACATTATCCCGGTCTATGAGAACATGACCGCCGCCGAGCCGAAGAACGGCTTCACCATTGCCATCAACGACGACGTCACGCACCTGTCCCTCCCGACCTCCCCCGTCAAGGAAACCGTTCCGGCCGGAACCTATTCCTGTAAGTTCTGGGGTCTCGGCTCGGACGGCACGGTCGGCGCCAACAAGAACTCCATCAAGATCATCGGCGACCACACCGACAAGAAGGTCCAGGCCTACTTTGCCTATGACTCCAAGAAGTCCGGCGGCATTACGGTCTCCCACCTCCGTTTCGGTGACAAGCCCATCAACTCCGCCTACCTGATCAACGCAGCCGACTTCGTCGCCTGCCACAACGAGTCCTACATCAACAAGTATGACATGGTCCAGGACCTCAAGGACGGCGGCACGTTCCTGCTGAACTGCCAGTGGGAAGGCGACGAGCTGGAGGCCAACATTCCCGCAAACGTCAAGAAGTACCTCTTCGAGCACAAAATCAAGTTCTACACCATCAACGCCAGTGACATTGCCCGCGAAGTTGGCCTTGGCAACCGCGTTTCCACCATCCTGCAGTCCGCGTTCTTCAAACTGACCGGCATTATTCCGGCCGACGACGCGCTCCAGTTCATGAAAGACGCCGCCACCAAGTCCTTCTCCAAGAAGGGTGAAGACATTGTCCGCATGAACCATGAAGCCATTGACAAGGGCTTCACGGCCGTCAAGGAAGTGGAAGTTCCCGCTGCGTGGGCCAATGCGTCCGACGCTCCGGAAGAAGCCCTCTTCGAAGTCAAAGACCCCGTACTCAAGAAGTACATGGACGACATCCTCGTTCCGTCGAACGCCCAGCGCGGCGACGCCGTTCCGGTGTCCGCCTTCGTCGGCGCGGAAGACGGTACGTTCCCGCTCGGCGCTGCGGCGCTCGAGAAGCGCGGCGTTGCCCTCTTCGTTCCGGAGTGGCAGCCCGACAAATGCATCCAGTGTAACCAGTGCGCCTATGTCTGTCCGCACGCGGTCATCCGTCCGGTCGCCATGAACGAAGCCCAGGCTGCTGCGGCTCCGGAAGGCATGAAGATGGTCGACCTCCGCGGTCTCCCGGGCTACAAGTTCGGCATTACCGTTTCGGTCTATGACTGCTCGGGCTGCGGCTCCTGCGTCAACATCTGCCCGGCCGGTGCCAAGGATCCGGAGAAGAAAGCCATTGTCATGAAGCCGTTCGACGGTCAGAGACCGGAGCACAACAACTTCGACTACGGCCTGTCCTTCGACCCGGACGACGCGGTCACGGAGAAATTCGCGGCCAGCACCATCAAGGGTTCGCAGTTCAAGCGCCCGCTGCTGGAGTTCTCCGGCGCCTGCGCCGGCTGCGGTGAAACGCCGTACGCCAAACTCGTCACCCAGCTCTACGGTGACAAGATGTACATTTCCAACGCCACCGGCTGCTCCTCCATCTGGGGCAACTCCGCACCGTCCACGCCGTACACCAAGAACCTTCAGGGCAAGGGTCCGGCATGGTCCAACTCCCTCTTCGAGGACAATGCGGAATTCGGTTTTGGTATGTTCGTTGCCAACAAGCAGATCCGTGAGCGCCTCTGCGCCGACGTCCTCGCCGTGAAAGAAGCGGCGGATGCCGACCTGGCCGCCAAGTGCCAGGCATGGCTTGACACCTATGCCGACGCCACCGACAACGCCATTCCGTCCGAGGAACTGGCCGCCGCTCTGTCCGGCGTCAAGTTTGCCGATGCCGCGGTCCAGAAGGCTGCGGACGACATCCTCCTCGACCAGGATTACCTGGCCAAGAAGTCCCAGTGGATCTTCGGCGGTGACGGATGGGCTTACGACATTGGTTTCGGCGGTCTGGACCACGTCATTGCCCAGAACCAGGATGTCAACATCCTCGTCTTTGACACCGAGGTCTACTCCAACACCGGCGGACAGGCGTCCAAGTCCACCCCGACGGGTGCCATTGCCCAGTTTGCCGCCAGCGGCAAAGAGGTCAAGAAGAAGGACCTGGCCGGCATTGCCATGAGCTACGGTTACGTCTACGTTGCCCAGATTGCCATGGGCGCCGACTACAACCAGACCCTCAAGGCCATCCGCGAAGCCGAAGCCTACAAGGGCCCATCCCTCATCATTGCCTATGCACCGTGCATCAACCACGGCATCCGCGCCGGCATGGGTCTCTCCATGGCCGAAGAGAAGAAGGCCGTAGCCTCCGGTTACTGGAACCTCTTCCGCTTCAACCCGGCCCTTGCCGCGGAAGGCAAGAACCCGTTCTCGCTCGACAGCAAAGCCCCGACCGAAGACTACAAAGACTTCATCATGGGCGAAGTCCGTTACAGCTCCCTCAAGCGGTCCTTCCCGGACAAGGCAGACAAGCTGTACGACCAGTCGGCTGCCGATGCCGAGGCACGGTTCGAACACCTGTCCCGTCTTACCGCTCTCTATGAGCCGAAGGCGGACGCGGAATAAGCATTCCGGCGCCGTCATGGCACTTGCGAAAACATATTCCGTGGTATAGAATAAAAACAGAAGTGGCGCTGAGTCTTCACTCAGCGCCATTTGTTTTCAGAACATCTGTTGTCCGGATTCCGCGGACGGCAAGTTTTTCGGCAGAAACAACATATTATATGGAAAGGGAGGGTCTTGACACATGGCCAAATACGTAATGGCTCTTGATCAGGGTACCACCAGCTCGAGAGCAATTATTTTTGACAAGACCGGTAAGATTGTCACCAAATCGCAGCGGGAATTTGAGCAGATCTATCCGCACGCAGGATGGGTCGAGCACAACCCCATGGACATCCTCTTCAGTGAGTATCAGTCCATTTCCACCATCCTCGGGGAAGGCCTCATCAACCCCAAGGACATTGCCTGCATTGGTGTTACGAACCAGCGTGAAACCACCATTCTCTGGAACAAAGAGACCGGCCAGCCGGTGTACAACGCCATTGTCTGGCAGTGCCGCCGGACCGCCGAATATGCGGAACAGCTGAAGGCGCAGGGCCTGGAAGCGGAAATCAAAGAGAAGACCGGCCTCGTCATTGACGCCTACTTCTCCGCCACCAAGATCCGCTGGATCCTCGACAACATTCCGGAGGCACAGGCACTGGCCGACGAGGGCAAACTCCTCTTCGGCACCGTGGAGACCTGGCTCATCTGGAACCTGTCGGGCGGCGCCGTTCATCCGGAGTCCGCAGTCCATGTCACGGACTACTCCAACGCCTCTCGCACCATGCTCTTCAACATCAACACCCTGCAGTGGGACGAGGAAATCTGCAATAAGCTGGGCATTCCCATGTCCATTCTGCCGACGCCCGTTCCCTCCAGCAAGGTCTACGGCCTTGTGGCCCCCGGCATCCAGGGTCTGGAAACGCTGGAAGGCATTCCCATCTCCGGCGCCATCGGCGACCAGCCCGGCGCCCTCTTCGGCCAGAACTGCTTCAAACCCGGCATGGTCAAGAGCACCTACGGCACCGGCGTGTTCCTGCTCATGAACACGGGCAGCAAGCGCGTCGACTCCAAGAACAACCTGACCTCCGGCATTGTCTGGGGCATCGGCGACGAAGTCACCTACGGCCTCGAAGGCTCGGCCTTCATTGCCGGCGCCGCCATCCAGTGGCTGCGTGACGGTCTCCAGCTCATTGACAAAGCCCCGCGCTGTGACGAGCTGGCCGAAACCGTGGAAGACTCCAACGGCATTTACCTGGTCCCGGCGTTTGCCGGCCTCGGCGCCCCGTATTGGGACATGTATGCCCGCGGCATCCTCGTCGGCCTGACCCGCGGCGTCACCCGCGCCCATCTGTGCCGCGCCACGCTGGAAGCCATCTGCTACCAGGTCGTCGACCTGCTCAATGCCATGCGCAGTGACTCCGGCATTGACATTGCCTCCGTCCGCGTCGACGGCGGCGCCTCGGTCTCCGACGTCATGATGCAGATCCAGTCCGACCTCCTGAACTGCGAAGTCAACCGTCCGAAGGTCGTTGAGACCACCGGTCTCGGCGCCGCTTACTGCGCCGGCCTGGCCGTCGGCTTCTGGAAGGATCTGGAGGAAATTGAAGCCAACCGCGAAGTTTCCAAGATCTACACGCCGGACATGAAGGAATCCGTCCGGGAAGCCATGTACGCCGGCTGGAAGAAAGCAGTCACCCGCGCCATGGACTGGATTGACCACGACTAACCTTTATCAAACCCATACCAAAGACCGGAAGCCCTGCTTCCGGTCTTTTTTCCGGCCGTTCCGGACCTTCTGAAAACATAACCAAAAAGATGCTGTGCCTGCCGGAAATAGTTGTTTACAATGAACGACCGTGCTGATATAATGGACGTAACTTTTTGCCCGACGGAAGAGAGAGAAGGTTAGGTCCTATGAACTTCGAGCGTTATGCCAAACAGATGAACATACCCGAATTTGGTGTGGACGGACAGGAGAAGCTGGAAGACGCCAGCGTACTCATTATCGGCGCCGGCGGCGTCGGCTCCACGGTCATGTATGCACTTGCCGCAGCGGGTGTCGGCACCATTGGAATTGCCGACCCGGAAATTGTCAAAGTCGACGACTTAAACCGGCAGTTCATCCATTTCGAAGAAGACCTCGGCACGCTGAAGGTCACCTCGGCCAGCCGCAAGCTCCGCCAGTTCAACAGCCTCATCAACGTCATTCCGCACGCCGTTGCCATCAACAAGGACAACGCCTATGAAATCATTGCGCAGTATGACATTGTGGCTCTGGCGGTCAACAGCTTCCAGGCCAAGATTGTCGTCAACCAGGCCTGCTACGAATCCGGTACCCCTCTTGTCGTCGGCAGCGTCGGCGAATTCTGCGGCACTTGTGCCTTCATTGACCCGGCGAACACACCTTGCCTGCAGTGTCTCTATGGAACGGAGTTCCCGCCGGAGGACAAATTCGCTTCCGTCAGCTCCACAAACGCGGCCATTGGTGCTGTCATGTCGGACGCCATCATCCAGTATCTGCTGAGCGGCTCTTCCTCTATGGCCGGCCAGTTCCTGTATCTGGACACCCGCATCGCCAAAATGGAAGTCACCCCCATTGTCGGCATTGACACCTGCCCCATCTGCGGCAAACAGAAGTTTGCCACCGTCGGCGGAGACGAATAAGCGGCGAAAACCCCCGAACGGGCCACCGCCGGCCAAACACGAACCTCCCTGCCGGAGCCATTCGGTTCCGGCAGATTTTTTTGACTTTTAATACAGATGATATTACACTTTTAGGTAGCAAAAACTTATCAAACCGAATCCGGTTTTTCGGCCGAATCCGGTTTTTCAGACAGGAGGAACCCTATGAAAGCATCGGAATCCAGCCCCCGTTACGTGGGGAAAGTGCGGGAGTGCTGCAACTACGCAGTCCGCTCCGCCAAAAACTTCCTGCAGAACGGCGACGCCGGCCACCGGCAGCCCGGCGGCAACGGCGAAACCCAGCTGCGGGAAATGCTCACCAAGGATCTGTCGGTCTTCTGTGACCACATTTCCGAGGAGACCTTCAGCACCGAGACCCGGGCATATTTTGCATCCAATTTCTTAACGTTCCTGTTCATGCTGCTGTCCGTCGGCCTGGCCGTCCTCTCCTACTTCTATGACCGCCTCGAGGGCATCCTCATTGCCTCGTTCGCCTTTTCCGTCCTGGCGCTGCTGGCGTTCCTCGGCATCTTCGGCGGCTCGTCCAAGAACATGGAGGCCACGAACGTCTACGCTGTCCGCAAGCCGACCGGAACCGTCAAACACAAGGTCATTCTGGAAGCCAACCTGGATGCCCCGTTCCGCCGCCGCTTCTCCAAGGGCGCGGAGTTCACGCTGCGGTTCCTGACCTTCCTCGGCATCCTTTTGTATGTGGCCTTTGACGTCGTGGTCCTGCTCATTGAGCTGGCGGTCATCAACTTCCAGTACGACCAGTACGTCTATTATCTGGCCTTTGCCCTCATCATTTTCCTCATCTTCCCCATTATCCTGATGCGGGCCGTCTCCACCGGTTCCTCGTATCCGGGCGTGGCCGACAACCTCATCGGCGCATACACCGCCTGCGGCGCCATGCGCTACATGTCGGAAATGGAACTGCGCCTCATGGAGACCGAACTCAGCGTGCTCCTGACCAGCGGCAAACCGGACAAAAACCGCGGCGCCCGCTGCTTTGCCAAAGACCACAAGGCGGAATTCGACGAGACCGACACTCTGGTCCTCTGCCTGGACTCCCTGTACAATCCAGAGACACTCAACGCAGTCTGCAAGGGCCGTAAAGTGTCCCAGCTGCTCGGGGAAGCCGCAGAAAACGCCGACGTCCTCCTGACGGACATGAACCCGAAATACCACAAGGGAGACGTCCGTGCGTTCCAGAAGGAAGGCATTCCCGCCGTCTCCATTACGACCCTGCCGGACGAGAAACCCGCATTCTACCGGAACGAGGGCGACGACGAGAACAACCTCGACGTCCACGCGGTGGAGGCCGCCATCAAACTGTGTCTGGAAACCGCCTACCGCAAGGACGAGGACCTGACCAAGTTCCAGTAAACCACAATAAAAAAGAAGTCCCGGAAGGGACTTCTTTTTTTGTGCTTTTTCGGTGCGGGGTCCGCGTTCAGGCCTTGTCCGGTTGCCGGGTTCTGCGCTCACGCCTTCGCTTCGCTTAAACCGCCACGTCGTTGGACTGGATGACGAGCAGCGTGCCGTCCGCAAAGGAAAGCGGCGCCGTGTCCCCCAGGATCTGGTTGCTGACCCCGAGCGTATTGTCGGCCGTCAGCCGGTGCCCGGACAGCGGATACTTCACGCCGGACACGGAGAGCCCGTCCACAGGGCCGTTGTAGGCAATGAGCCCCAGATACTGAAAGCGGTCTTTGGGAATGGTGTACGAGCCGGGCGCCAGCAGGAAGACGCGGTTGTAGCCGTCTTCCAGCACGAGGCGGTCCGTTCTGCCCAGGTACTTGGCCAGCACGCCGAGGTTGCCCATGGCGTGGTCGAACCGGCCGCCGAGGCCGCCGAGCACGGTAATGTCCCGGAACCCCTGTTCGTAGGCCAGATCCACCGCCGCTTCGCTGTCGGTGACATCCTTTTCACAGGGCAGCAGCACAAGGTCTGCAGCCGCCGGCTCCGTGGCCGGGTCCGGCCGGGGTGCGGAGTCAAAGTCCCCGATGAGCCGGTCCGGGGCAAGGCCCAGTTTCCGGGCCTGCGGCAGGCCGCCGTCCGCACAGAGAATACAGTCATAATCAGACGGGGCGAAGCACAGCTGCTCCGCCCCCTCCAGATATGCCGTAACAATCAGGCATTTTTTCATAACTTACAGAATGTCCTTCTTGGCCATGCGCTTCCGGAGCCAGGGCCATACCAGGTTTTTGAGCGTGGCCGGCGTGCCCATTGCAAAGACCTTGACGGTCTCGGTCAGGGAACCGTCGTTGAGGTAGTGGGCAACGGCGTCCGCCATGTCGTCGGACAGCAGGCCTCTGCTGGTGGCCACCATCTTGTTGATGGGAGCATAGAGGACCGAGTCGCGTGCCATGGCCTTGAGGTTGGCCGGCAGCGGGACCAGGCCAATGAACCGGGTGAAGCCGTTGTTGATCATGGCGCCGTGTTTGGTATGAGATGCCTGGGCAATGCAGTTGGCTTTGGTCAGACGGCGGTCTTCCGGATCCGGAAGATAGTCGTACAGGTCGTAGCCGAGGACGTCGAAGAACTCTTCTTCGTCCACCGCACGGATGTTGCCAGCATAGTAGGCCGGGGTCAGGGAGCGGTAATCCGCTTCGTAGCTGAGGTCGTCGGAAGACAGAACGGTGAGGTTCTGGCTCAGGCGGATATCCGCGCTGGACGAGCCGATTTGAAGTGTATAGGTGCCGGGTTCCACGGCCCAGCGGTCCATTTCGGCGCTGAAGTATTCAAACGCGCTCTTGTCCAGAATGACCGTGACCGTCTTGGTTTCGCCGGCCTTCAGGAAGACCTTCGTGAACTCCTTGAGTTCCTTGCACGGCCGCGGGACCAGGGAGTCCGTCGGGGCGGAAACGTAGACCTGGGCCGCTTCGGCGCCGTCCACGCTGCCGGTGTTGGTAATGTCAAATTTCACCACGAGTTTGGCGCCTTCTTCATCGGCGTTGAACTTTCTCGTGGTCATGGCCAGGTTCGAATACTCAAAGGTGGTATAGGAAAGGCCGTAGCCGAACGGATACCGGACCGGCGTGCCGGACTTCTCGTAGTACCGGTAGCCGACGAAAATGCTCTCCTTATACTGGAGGTTCATGTTCTCATCCGGCTGGTAACACTCGGGGCACGGCGTGTCCTCGTACGCCATGGGATAAGACTCCGGCAGTTTTCCGCTCGGGGAAACGCGGCCGAGGAGAATGTCGGCCAGGGCCGTACCGAAGGCCTCGCCCAGCAGATAGGTCTGCAGGATGGCGTCCGGGCAGTCGGTCCACGGAAGCTCCACGGCGCTGCCGGTCGTCAGGATGACGGCGGTGTTCGGGTTGGCCTCACAGACGGCCGCCACAATGGCGTTCATGGCTTCCGGAAGTTTCATGTCAACGCGGTCGGTGCCTTCGCAGGCGTCCTCCGGCCGGCAGGAGACGAAGAGCAGGACCTTTTCGGCCGCTTTGGCGGTGGAGACCGCCTCCGCCGTCAGGCTCTCGACCGGGTTGTCCGGATTCGACAGGCTGTAGCCGGCCGCATAGGTCAGGTTCGGGAATTCACGCTCCAGCGCCTGCCAGGGCGTGTCCACTTTCCAGGAGTTGATCTGCGCACTGCCGGAACCCTGGATGATGGGGTTCTTGGCGCGGGCGCCGATGACGGCAACGCGGTCCGTCGTCTTCAGCGGCAGGACGTTTCCGCCGTTCTTCAGGAGGACCGGGCAGCCGGCGGCCAGTTCCCGTGCCACCTGATGGTGGTCCGCCTTGCTGAAGTCCGGTGCAAAGGCCTTCAGCGTCGGCGTGGCTTTTTCCACGAGGTTCAGGACGCGGGTGACGCTGGTCTGAAGGTCGTCGTCCGTAATTTCACCGGCGCGGTAGGCTTTGGCCAGTTTGTCAATGCTGTAGTTTCCGGCGCCGGGCATTTCCAGGTCCAGTCCGGCTTTCAGGGCCGCAACGCGGTCGTTGACGGCCGTCCAGTCACTGACGACCAGTCCTTCAAAGCCCCACTTTCCGCGGAGAATGTCGGTCAGGAGATACTTGTTTTCGGTGCAGTAGGCGCCGTTGACTTTGTTGTAAGCGGCCATGATGGTCCACGGCTGTGCTTTCCGGACGGCAATTTCAAAGCCGCGCAGATAGATTTCATGCAGGGCCCGCTCGTCCACAATGGAGTCCGCCAGCATCCGGGCAATTTCGGTGCTGTTGGCGGCAAAGTGTTTCAGCGAAGTGCCGACGCCCTTGGACTGGACGCCGTCAATGTAGCTGGCCGCCAGTTCACCGGCCAGGACCGGGTCCTCGGAGTAGTACTCAAAGTTGCGGCCGCAGAGCGGAGAACGCTTAATGTTGATTCCGGGGCCCAGCAGAACCGAGACGCGTTCATGAAGGCACTCTTCCCCCAGAGTTTCTCCAAGACGGCGCAGGGCGTCCTTGTCAAAGGATGCGGCGGCAGCAGTAGCGGACGGGTAGCAGACCGATTTGATGGTCCGGACCCCGTTCATTTTGCGCAGGCCGGTCGGTCCGTCGCTTACCATGACGGACGGAATGCCGCAGCGGTCCATTGGGACCGTGTGCCAAAAGTCGGCGCCGCCGAGCAGGCTGGCCTGCTCGCGAACAGACAATTGTTTGATCCACGATGAATATTTCATAGTTTCTCCTCCTGCCGAATTACTCCGGAACACATAATAATACATTTTCAATTATACATGAGCCCCCATGCGTTTTCAATAAAATACCGAACAGCTGCACCGTTCCTTTCGGCTTTTCTTTGCCCCTGCCGTATGATAAAATATTGGAGTTAATAAAGCACGTTTCGGAAAGCTGTGATCCCCTCATGTTCAAACGCTTGGTTTCCGTTCTGATGATCGGCATCCTTCTTGCGGCACTGCTCTGCTCCTGCAGCAGAACGGCGGAATCTGTCACGCTTCCGGTGCGTTCCGTCGTCACCTCCCTGGACCCGCAGATTTCGGGGGACGCCTCCTCCGGCAGCATTGCGGCCAACTGTATGGAAGGCCTCGTCCGCATAGATGAGACCGGCGGCGTGGTTCCCGCATCGGCGGAAGACTGGACGGTCTCCGACGACGGGCTCACCTACCGGTTCACGCTCCGGGACGGCCTGCGCTACTACCTGCCGGAGAAGCTCGACGACCTGCTCGGCAAGAACTACGAAAAGACCTTTGACACCTCGGTGACGGCAGACGACTTCGCCTTTGCACTGGAGCGCTGTGTAGACCCGAACACCGAATCGCCCGTGGCCCCGGCTCTTCTGAACATTGAAAACGCCGAGGACATCTTTGGCGGCGCACGTTCCCGCTCCGAGCTCGGGGTCTCCGCCCCGGACCGCCGTACCGTCATCATCCGCCTGGCCCGCCCGGACCCCACGCTGCTCTACGCGCTGGCCCAGCCGGCCTGCGCCCCCTGCAGCCGGACCTTCTTCCGGAAGACGGCCGGACGCTACGGCCTGGAGTGGAACCTTCTGCTCTGCAACGGCCCTTACACCATTAAATCCATGAACACGACGACCGGCACGGTGGTCCTTACCTCCAATGAGGCCTATTCCGGGACCTTTGCCCCGCACAAGGAGCAGGTCCGTTTCGTCCGCGCCCGCTACCAGGACCCGAACGCTACGGCCGCAGCCGCGCCCTCCGACGACGACAACGCCCCGCTGGACCTGATGACGGCCCTGCTGGCCGAAGAGGACGGGCTGGACGCCGCCGTCCTGCCCAAAGCCGGCGCCGACACCCTGCCCGCCGCGTACCACACCACCTTCTTTGACAACGAAGTCCAGGTCCTGTGCTTCAGCCAGCGCAGCGAATTCGGCAAAGTCCGCAACTACCGCCGCTCCCTCCTGTACGCCACGGACCCGGAACTCCTGCAGACGGAGGAGAATTCCGCCCCGGGCGGACTCATTCCGGACTGCTGCTACGCCAGCGACAGTCTCCTGTACCGCGAGGCCGCCGGACGGACCGTGCTTCCCGCCTTTGACCTGGCCAAAGCCAAAAAGTACTATCAGAAAGCGCTGGACGCCGAGGCCAAGCGGGTCGAGGAAATGCGGGAACAGGGTATGGAAGAAAAGGAAATTGCAAAGAAGACCGTGGTCATTGACCAGCTGACCCTGATCTGCCTGGAGGCGGTCCGTACGGCCGCACAGGCGGTCGTCCAGAACTGGCAGAAGGTCTACGGCACCGCCATCAGTGTCACCATCAAGACCTATGAAACGCAGGAGGAGCTGGACCAGGCTCTGGCCGGCAGCAGCTACGACGTGGCGCTGACCACCCTGCGCGCTGAGAACTGCATTGCGGCCCATTTCATGCAGCAGTTCCTCAGCACCAGCACCGGCAACGCGCTCGGCCTTAAGGACAAAAAACTGGACAAGGCGCTGACGGCCATGCGCCGGAGCGGCACCGCCAACGACGTCGTGAAGAACGGCATGGCCGCCGAAAACCGGCTCCTGGAACAGGCCTATCTGCTCCCGGTCCGCAAGAACCGGAACGTCCTGGCCGTCCGGGACGCCGCCGTCGGTCTCTACACATATCCGGCCGGCACCGTTTATGCCGCCTTTGCGGCCGGACCGGCACCCGAAGCCAAACCATAACTCTTACGAAAGCAAGAACCCCGGCCTGTCGGCCGGGGTTCTTTTTTGGTAATTTGGGACCTTAGAAGTTTTCCAGGTCGGTGGAGGAAATGCTCTTGTTGACCGTCTTCTTCACGTAGGTCGTGTGAAGCAGATGGTGCGCAAGTTCCGAACCGGGTTCGCCGAGGAAATCCTTGTAGATTTCGACGATGGCCGGGTTCTCGTGGGACTTCCGGATGGTGTTGGCTTCGTCCAGGCTGTAGAGGACTTTGGCGCGTTCCGCCCGGATATCCGCAAAGTTACGAACATTGGCTTTGACACGCGGCTGTCCGCCGCCGTTGACGCAGCCGCCCGGGCAGGCCATGATTTCAATGAAATCATATTCCTTCTCGCCGGACTTGACCATGTCAAGCAGTTTGCGGGCGTTGGCCAGTCCCGAGGTGACCGCTACGCGGACCGTCAGGCCGGCAACTTCGTATGTGGCTTCCTTAATGGCTTTCACGCCGCGGACGTCTTCGAAGTCCACGCTCGGGAGCTCTTCGCCGGTGAGGACTTCGACCGCGGTCCGAAGGGCCGCTTCCATAACGCCGCCGGTGGCGCCGAAGATGACGCCGGCACCGGTGCCGAGGCCGAGCGGAAGGTCAAACTCTTCTTCCGGCAGTGCATTGTAGTCAATGCCGGCGCGTTTGATCATCCGGGCCAGTTCGCGGGTCGTCAGGACGTAGTCGACATCCGGGACACCGTTGGCAGCCTGGTCATCCCGCTGGTACTCGTATTTCTTGGCGCTGCAGGGCATGATGGAAACCATAACAATGTTTTCCTTCGGAACGCCCTCTTTTTCCGCCCAGTAACTCTTGGCTACGGCGCCGAACATCTGCTGCGGGCTCTTGCAGGAGGACAGGTTGTCGATCAGTTCCGGATAATAGTGTTCACAGAAGTTGATCCATCCGGGGCTGCAGGAGGTAATGAGCGGGAGTTTGCCGCCGTTCTGCATACGGTGAATGAACTCGGTGCCCTCTTCCATAATGGTGAGGTCGGCCGAGAAGACGGTATCAAAGACTTTGTCGAAGTTCAGGCGGCGGAGTGCAGCAGCCATACGGCCCTGGGCATCCGTTCCAAGGGGATAACCGAACTCTTCGGCAAGACCGGCCCGAACGGCCGGAGCGGTCTCGACCAGAACGACCTTTTCGGGGTCGTTGATGGCGGCAAAGACTTCATCAATGCTCTCTTTTTCGTGCAGGGCGCCCGTCGGACAGACGTTAATGCACTGTCCGCAGTCGACGCAGGCGGTCTCCACCAGCGGCAGGTCAAAGGCACAGCCAATGGTGGTGTCGAAGCCGCGGTTGTTGGCGCCGATGACGGCAACGCTCTGGTAGGCTTCGCAGGCTGCCGTGCAGCGGCGGCACAGAATGCACTTGGAGTTGTCCCGGATCATATGCGGGGCCGAGTCGTCAATGGTGAACGGGGTCTTGTATCCGTCGTACTCGCCTTCGTTCTCCACGCCATATTCCTGGCAAAGTTCCTGCAGCTCACAGTGACCGGAGCGGACGCAGGACAGGCAGGAGCGGTTGTGGTCGGAAAGGATGAGCTTCAGGGTCTTTTTCCGGTTCTCAATGAGCTTGGGCGTGTTGGTATAGACTTCCATGCCGTCCGCCGCCGGGAATACGCAGGCCGCGGCAAGCTTCGGGGAACCTTTGACTTCAACGAGACAAATGCGGCAGGCACCGATTTCGTTGATTTCCTTGAGGTAGCAGAGTGTCGGGATCTTGATGCCGGCTTCATGTGCCGCTTGCAGGATGGTATATCCCTTCGGGACCGTCACTTCTACTCCATTGATTTTTAAGGTAATGGTTTCCATGAACAATCCTCCTTACTGCTTCGAAATTGCATCAAACTTACATTTCTCAATACAGGCGCCGCACTTGATACATTTCTCCTGATCGATTGTGACCGACGGAAGCTTGTGTCCTTCGGCAATGTAATCGGTCTTCGAAATGGCGAACGGCGGACAGTTTCTGAGACACTGCGTACAGCCGATGCACTTGTCCGGATCCACCACATAGCGGAACAGCTCTTTACAGACCTGTGCCGGGCAGTGACGGTCAACAATGTGAGACTCGTATTCCTCACGGAAGAAACGAACGGTGGAAAGAACCGGGTTGGGTGCTGTCTGGCCAAGGCCGCAAAGTGCGTTCTGCTTGATGTAGGCAGCAAGTTCTTCCAGACGGTCAATGTCTTCCAGCGTGCCGTTGCCGGCCGTAATCTTTTCGAGGATTTCGAGCATCCGCTTGGTTCCGATCCGGCAGGGCGTACATTTGCCGCAGGACTCGTCAACGGTAAACTTCAGGAAGAATTTTGCAATGTCGACCATACAGTTGTCCTCATCCATGACGATGAGTCCGCCGGAGCCCATGATGGAACCGATTTCAGCAAGGTGTTCATAGTCCATCTGAACATCAATATGAGACGCGGGGATACAGCCGCCGGAAGGACCGCCGGTCTGCGCCGCTTTGAATTTCTTTCCATTCGGAATGCCGCCGCCGATATCCTCAATGACCGTACGAAGCGGCGTACCCATAGGAATTTCCACCAGGCCGGTGTGCCGGATCTTTCCGCCGAGGGCGAAAACCTTGGTGCCTTTGGATTTCTCGGTGCCCGTGGAGGCAAACCATTCGGGGCCGTTCAGGATGATCTGGGGAATATTGGCCCAGGTCTCAACGTTGTTGAGGATTGAGGGGCTCTGGAACAGACCCTTTTCCGCCGGGAACGGAGGACGGGGCCGCGGCTCACCGCGGTTGCCTTCAATGGACGTCATAAGGGCGGTCTCTTCGCCACAGACGAATGCGCCGGCGCCCAGACGGATGTCAATGTCAAAGTTGAATCCGGTCCCGTAGATGTTCTCGCCGAACAGGCCGTATTCGCGGGCCTGCTGCAGGGCAATCTGCAGACGTTTGACTGCAATGGGGTACTCCGCACGGACGTAGATGTAGCCCTGCGAAGAACCGATGGCATAGCCGGCAATGGCCATGGCTTCCAGCACGACATGGGGGTCGCCTTCCAGAACGGAACGGTCCATGAATGCGCCGGGGTCGCCTTCATCGGCGTTGCAGCAGACATATTTCTGAGGGGCTTCATAGCCCTTGGCAAATTTCCATTTGAGTCCGGTCGGGAAACCGGCGCCGCCGCGGCCGCGCAGGCCGGAGTCAATCATGACCTGGATGACGTCGTCCGGAGTCATTTCCGTCAGGACTTTGTGCAGGGCCATGTACCCGTCCATGGCGAGGTATTCGTCGATGTTCTCCGGGTCAATGACGCCGCAGTTTTTCAGTGCAACTCGCTTCTGGATCTGATAAAACTCGGTATCCGTCAAAGCAGTTGCGATTTCTTTATTTTGCATCATAATACTGCCCTCCGTGTTTATCAGACTTCCGTGGCACCGATGGTGTATTCGGTGACAATGTTTCCACCCTTCAGATGCTCTTCAACGACCCGTTTTGCCTTTTCCGCATCCATCTTCACATACGTGGTCCGGGTGGTTCCGTCATAAACTTCAGCCACCGGCTCATACTGGCAGATGCCGACGCAGCCGGTCTGTTTGACAGAAATCATATCTTCGAGGCCTGCCGCCTTGACGCCTTCGACGAAGGCATTCAGGACAGGAGTGGCACCCGCGGCAATTCCGCAGGTCGCCATGCCGACGACGACGCGTTTGCAGCCGGTTTTTCCCTCAAGAGTGATTTCCGCTTTCATTTTTTCACGGATTGCAGACAGTTCCTGCATACTCTTCATTGTATTCTCCTCCCCCTCAGGCGTACTTGGCAAGGACTTCTTCAACCCTGCCGGGTGTCATCTGGCTGTAGACATCATCATCAACAAGCATGACCGGTGCCAGTCCGCAGGCACCAACGCAGCGGCACGAAGCCAGCGAGAAGTTCCGGTCTTCGGTGCACCCGCCTTCGTCAATGCCAAGCTGTTTTGAGATTTCATCCAGAATGAGCTGCGAGCCTTTTACATAACAGGCTGTGCCGAGGCAGACGGAAACCTGATGCTTGCCCTTCGGTGTCAGGGCGAACTGCGCATAGAAGGTTGCAATGCCATAAATCTTCTCAATGGGAACATTCATCTCATCGGAAATCATGGTCTGAACTTCAATGGGCAGATAGCCGTAAATATCCTGGGCTTTCTGCATAACAGGCATCAGAGAGCCGGGCTGATCCTTCAGCTCTGCAATGGCAGCTTTCAGCGCCTCTTCCTGCTCCTTGGTTCCAACGAATGGAACTGCCTTTACACTCATAGTTTGAATTCCTCCTTTACCAAATAATCAAGGGAATGCCTAATTCCCGTTTAACCTGATTGTAGCATAAAAAGCGCGGTTCACAAGTCACAATTTTGTATGTTTTGTCCAAAAAGTCGTTATCTTTTTGACGTGCTTGCTAAAAATTTGTCAAAACAGTCGCGCCTGCTTTTTCAGTATACAATATAATTGTTAATCAATAAACGATTTTTGATAAATTAAGAAAATTGAAAAAAAGAAAACCGCTCTGTTGGAAACAACAGAGCGGTTTTGAGACATTTTGCCTGTGATAAATTAAACGAGTTCGATGATGCACATTTCCGCTGCATCGCCGCGGCGCGGGCCGGTTTTGATGATGCGGGTGTAGCCGCCGTTCACGTCAGCATACTTGGGAGCAATTTCGTCAAAGAGTTTCTTTGCGACATCTTCCTTCGTGACGTAAGCGAGAACCTGGCGCTTGGAGGCGAGGTCATCGTTCTTGGCAATGGTGATTATCTTTTCCGCCATAGCACGGACTTCCTTGGCGCGGGCTACGGTGGTTTCTATTTTGCCATTCTCCAGCAGGAAGGTAACCATGGCGCGCAGCATAGCCTTGCGGTGGTCACTTGCTCTGCCGAGTTTTCTTTTTCCTGGCATTGAAAGTCACTCCTTTCCCTTATTCGTCATCCTTGCGGAGAGAGAAGCCGAGAGAATCCAGCTTGGCAACGACTTCGTCAAGAGACTTCTTGCCGAGGTTGCGGACTTTCATCATGTCGTCTTCGGATTTGTTGGTCAGGTCTTCTACCGTGTTGATACCAGCTCTCTTCAGGCAGTTAAACGAACGAACAGAGAGATCAAGCTCTTCAATGGTCATCTCCAGGACTTTCTCACGGGAGTTGTCGTCCTTTTCGACGAGAATGTCGGTCATGAATTCATTGTCGGACAGATCAATGAACATTTTGAGGTGCTCATTGAGGGTCTTGGCCGCAAGCGAAACGGCTTCCTGAGCGGACAGCGTTCCGTTTGTCCACACTTCCAGGGTCAGCTTGTCGTAGTCGATACGCTGGCCGACACGAGTGTTTTCAACCGTGTAGTTGACCTTTAAAACGGGCGTGTAAATGGAATCAATGGCAATGACGCCGATGGGCGGCTTGATTTCCTGCTTGTTGCGCTCCGAGGAGACGTAGCCCCGGCCGCTGTCGACGGTCAGTTCCATGGACAGTTTGGCATCTTTGTCGAGCGTGGCAATGTGCAGTTCCGGGTTGAAGATTTCAATTTCGGAGTCGCCTTTGATGTCGGCGGCCGTAACTTCACCCTCGCCGGAAGCGTCAATGTATACGGTCTTCGGACCGTCGCCGTTGATCTTGATGATGACGCTCTTCAAATTCAGGACAATTTCCGTCACGTCTTCCTTGACGCCGGGAATGGTCGAGAACTCATGGAGAACTCCATCAATTTTAACGGATGTAATGGCATAACCCGGGAGCGAGGACAGAAGGACGCGGCGCATGCTGTTTCCCAGCGTGGTGCCGAAGCCTCTTTCCAGCGGCTCAAGGGTAATCTTGCCATAAGTCTTGTTATCTTCGGTGCTCAAGACTTCAATATTGGGCTTCTCGATACCTTTATTCAATTCAAAACCCTCCTTAGGAAGTTTAAGTCTGCGGGTTCGGATCTTACTGCGCGGTATTACTTGGAGTAGTACTCAACGATAAGATGTTCTTCAACCGGGAAGTCGACATCTTCACGGGTCGGGAGCTGTGTCACAGTTCCTTTGAGTTCATTCTTTTCGCGCTCAAGCCACGCAGGAGTGGTAACGAGAGGAGCGTCTTCGCCAGTCAGACGGGTGAAGAGCGGAGAAGACTTGCTGCCTTCTTTGACCGCAATAACCTGTCCGGGTTTGACCTGATAAGAAGGAATGTTGACCTTCTTGCCGTCGACCGTAATGTGGCTGTGGGTAACAATCTGACGGGCCTGGCGGCGGGTCGTGGCAAATCCGAGATGGAAGACGACGTTGTCCAGACGGCGCTCGCAGAGGATGAGGAGGTTGTCACCGGTTTTGCCGGGCATTTTGTTGGCCTTCTCATAGTATGCGCGGAACTGTTTTTCCTGTACGCCATAGACGAACTTGACCTTCTGCTTCTCATTGAGCTGAAGACCGTACTCGGACTGTTTTCTTCTCATGTTGCCCTTCGGGTTGCGGCGTGTTTCCTTGCCGTTGTAACCGAGGGTGGCAGGAGAAAGATCGAGAGCTTTGCAGCGTTTTGCTACAGGCTGCATGTTTCTAGCCATATGTTTTTTCCTCCTTTACGCAATCAGACACGTCTTCTCTTCGGCGGGCGGCAGCCGTTGTGCGGGATCGGAGTCACGTCTTTGATCATGCTGACTTCGAGGCCGGTGGTCTGCAGTGCGCGGATGGCGGCTTCGCGTCCGGCGCCCGGGCCCTTGACGTAAACGTCGACGGTCTTCATACCGCGGTCGATGGCGACCTTGGCAGCGGTTTCCGCAGCGGTCTGTGCTGCGAACGGAGTGGATTTCTTGGATCCACGGAATCCAAGTTCACCGGCAGAAGCCCAGGAGACAGCATTGCCCTGTGCGTCGGTGAGGGTCACGATCGTGTTGTTGAACGTGGACTGGATATGAGCGGCGCCGTGCTCGACAGTCTTTTTGTCGCGGCGGCGGCGGGTGGTAGCTTTTTTCGTACCCTTAGTTGCCAAGTTGCTTCCCTCCTAATTACTTCTTCTTGTTCGCAATGGTCTTCTTCGGTCCCTTGCGGGTACGGGCGTTCGTCTTGGAACGCTGGCCGCGGACCGGAAGGCCTTTTCTGTGGCGGATGCCGCGATAAGAGTTGATTTCAATGAGACGCTTGATGTTCAGTGCGTTCTCACGGCGAAGGTCACCCTCTACGTGGACATTCTTTTCAATGTAATCACGAAGCTTTGCTACATCCTCTTCGGTGAGGTCTTTGACACGGGTGTCCGGGTTGACGCCGGTCTCCGAAATAATGTCATCCGCAGTCTTCTTGCCGATGCCATAGATGTAGGTCAGAGCAACTTCGATTCTCTTGTCTCTCGGTAAATCAACACCTGAAATACGAGCCATTCAATTGCACCTCCAATGGTGTTCAGGAGCTAGGAGTTAGCCCTGACGCTGTTTGTGTTTGGGATTTTCGCAGATTACCATGACTTTTCCGTGCCGTTTGATAATCTTGCACTTTTCGCACATTTTTTTGACAGAAGGTCTGACTTTCATGATGTGGTCCCTCCTTGTGAGTGTTATAAGACAGATGGGTTCTTGATTATTTGGAACGCCAGGTAATGCGCCCGCGGCTCAAGTCATAGGGAGACATTTCCACGGTGACCTTGTCGCCCGGCAGGATGCGGATGAAGTTCATCCGAAGTTTGCCGGAAATGTGGGCAAGGATCTGGTGGCCGTTTTCCAGTTCCACCTTGAACATAGTGTTCGGCAGAGCTTCAACGACAGTTCCCTCTACTTCAATCATATCCTGTTTGGACATTGCGGGAATTCCTCCTTTTCAAGAATCCAGTAATGGACGCGGGGTCAGGATGACCGGTCCGTTTTCGGTAATGGCTATCATGTGTTCGTAGTGCGCGGCGGGCTTGCCGTCGGCGGTGTACACAGTCCAGTCGTCACCCGGCTTCTGTTTGATGTTTGCCGTGCCCATGTTGATCATGGGTTCAATGCAAATGGTCATACCAGGCAGAAGGCGCGGGCCCCGGCCGGCTTTTCCAAAGTTCGGAACGCCCGGCTCCTCATGGACTTTGTTGCCAATGCCGTGTCCTTCGTATTCCCGGACGACGCCGAAGCCGCGCGCTTCGCAGTACTCCTGCACCGCGTGGCCGATGTCACCGACCCGGTTTCCCGGAACGGCGGCTTCAATGCCTTTCATCAGGGCTTCCTTGGTGGTCTCGCACAGCCGCTGCACCTCGGGAGCCACTTCGCCGACATAATAGGTATATGCGTTGTCGCCGTTGTAGCCATTGATTTTGGCGCCGGTGTCAACGGTGACAATGTCACCCTCCTTGAGGATCCGGCTTTTGCTCGGAATACCGTGGATGACTTCATCGTTGACGGAAATACAGGCAGTCGCCGGAAAATCATAGAGGTTCAGGAAGTTGGGTTCGGCTCCCTGGCTCTTGATATAGTCGTAGCAGATCTTGTCCAGCTCCCAGGTGGAGACACCCGGTTTGACAAACGGTGCTATGGCCTCAAGGGCTCCGGCCGAAATCCGGCCGGCTTCCCTCATGAGTTCCAGTTCCTGTGTGGTTTTGAGTATGATCATAGGTCTCAGGCCTCCAGCGCCTTCATTACCCGTTCGGTAATTTCCGTGACGCTGCCGATGCCATCGACTTCCGCCAGTTTCCCGGCGTTGCTGTAGTAGTTTTTCAGCGGTTCGGTCTGTTCATGATAAACATTCAGACGGTCGGATACCGTTTCCGGGGCGTCGTCCTTGCGCTGAACGAGCTCTGCGCCGCAGCGGTCACAGATGCCGTCGGTTGCCGGCTTCTTGGTGACGATGTGGTACGAGGCTCCGCACTTCGGACAGACCCGGCGGCCGATCATGCGTTCCATGATGGCCTCATCCGGCACTTCAATGTCCACAACTTTGTCAATGATGACTCCCATGCGGTCGAGTGCTTCGGCCTGCGGAATGGTCCGCGGGAATCCATCAAGGATGAATCCGTTCTTGCAGTCGTCTTTGGCAAGACGTTCCTGGATGATGCCGATGACGACCTCATCGGGAACCAGTTTTCCGGACTCAATAAAGCTTTTGGCTTTCAGACCCATTTCGGTGCCGTTAGCCAAGGCTTCACGAATCATGTTGCCGGTGGAAACGGTGGGGATCTGATAAGTGTCTGCTACTTTTTCGGCCTGCGTGCCTTTGCCGGCACCCGGCGCTCCCAGAAAGATAATGTTCATATGTTTGTTCCTCTCTGTAATAGATCAGTTCAGGAAACCCTTGTAGTGCCGGATCATCAGCTGGGATTCCAGCTGACGGACCGTCTCAAGCGCAACACCGACCATGATGATGACGGTGGTTCCGCCGAGGGCCACGTTCATCTGCGATCCAGCCGCCTTGGTAATCTGCGAGTAAACAATGGGCAGAATGGCGACCACGCTGATGAAGAGCGAGCCGAGAAGGGTTACACGGGTGAGAATCTTTCCGATATAGTCCGACGTCGGTTTGCCGGGGCGGATGCCCGGGACCGAACCGTTGTTTCTGCGGAGATTATTGGCCATTTCAACCGGATTGTACTGGATGGTTGCATAGAAGAATCCGAAGAACAGGATGAGCATGAAATAGAACAGCCCATAGAACCAATGGTCCGCGTCAAATAAACTGAAGAATTTGTCCCAGCCGCTGCCTTCCTGGATTTTGTCATAGACAAACATCTTGACGGTAGGCGGAAGCGAGAGGATGGAACTGGCGAAGATGATGGCCATGACGCCGGAAATGTTGACCTTGATGGGAAGGTTCGTATTCTGGCCGCCGTACATCTTGCGTCCCACGACGCGCTTGGCGTATACGACCGGGATCCGTCTCTCGGAGTTGTCCAGCCACACGATGAAGATGATCATGCCGATCATCAGCAGGAGTGCAATGGGAGAAAATGCATAGTATTTTCCGCCCTGGCTGAAACTCTGGTAGAGGTAGATAAGATCCTGCGGAATGCGGGAAATGATACCCGCGAAGAGGAGAATGGAAATACCGTTTCCAATTCCCTTCATGTTGATCTGCTCGCCGAGCCACATCATGAGGGTGGAACCCGCAGTCAGTGTCAGGATGACGACCAGAGCCTGGATGACGAGATAAGCGCCGGTAAACGGTGTGCCGTCTGCTGCGGTGGTCAGATATCCGCCGCTTCTCAGGTAGAAGAAGTATGCGGTCGACTGCAGGGCAGCAATGATGACGGCCACGATCCGGGTGATGACCTGGATCTTCTTGCGTCCGACGTCTCCCTCTTTGGTCAGCCGCTCGAGGGCCGGAATGGCCACGGTGAGCAGCTGGATGATGATGGAGGCGTTGATGTACGGCGTAATGGACATGGCGAAAATGGTGCCGTAGTTGAACGCGTCACCGGTCATCATGTTCAGGTAGTTCATGAAGTTTCCGGCCGAAGTGGTGTCGGAAATAATACCCATGGATGCGTCCGTGAACGGCACGGAGATGGCCGCGCCGATCCGGAACAGCAGGATGATGAATCCGGTGTAGAGGATCTTTTTTCTCAGTTCCGGTACTTTAAGTGCGTTGACGAGTGTCTGCAGCATCTTAAACCACCTCTGCCTTCCCTCCGGCAGCCTCAATCTTCGTCTTGGCCGCCTCCGAGTAAAGCTGAACCTTGACGTCGAGCTTCTTGGTGAGCTCGCCGCCGCCAAGGACTTTTACGCCGTCCTTCTCTTTTTTGATGAGTCCGGCGGCAATGAGGGCGGCTGCGTCAACCGTGTCGCCGTCATTGAATCTGGTCTCAAGGTCGGAAACGTTAACGGTGACAATTTCCTTCCGGAAGATGTTGTTGAAACCTCTCTTCGGAAGACGTCTCTGAAGGGGCATCTGACCGCCTTCAAAGCCGAACCGTCTGCTGTAACCGGATCTTGCTTTCTGACCTTTATGGCCTTTGCCAGCCGTTTTGCCCTGGCCGGAAGCCGGGCCGCGGCCGACGCGTTTGACCTCGCGCTTGGAGCCTTCTGCAGGCTGGAGTTCATGAAGTTTCATGTGTTGCAACCTCCTTACGCTTCGGTGACTTCAAGCAGGTGCGAAATCTTGCGAACCTTGCCCTGAGTCTGGGGATTATCCGGCTGAAGGGAAATATCCCCGATTTTGAAAAGACCAAGTGCGTGAGCGGTTGCAATCTGGTCCTTTTTGCTTCCGATCAGGCTTCTGACGAGCTTGACCTGGACTTTTTTATCTGCCATTCGAACCGCCCTCCTTAACCTAAGATCTCTTGTTCGGATTTTCCGCGGATGGCAGCAACTTCGTCCACATTGCGCAGCTTGCTCAGACCGTCAAGAGTGGCGCGAACAACGTTGCACGGATTGTTGGAGCGAAGGGCCTTCGCACGAATGTCCTTAATGCCGACCGTTTCAACAACGGCACGGACCGGACCGCCGGCAATAACGCCGGTACCGGGGGCAGCCGGCTTGAGCAGGACCACGCCTGCGCCGTACTTGCCGATGATCTCATGCGGGATCGTAGAACCCTTCAGAGATACTTTCATGAGGTTTTTCTTTGCATCCTCGATACCCTTGCGGATGGCGTCTGGAACTTCTCCGGATTTACCCAGTCCGAAGCCGACCAGGCCGTTGCCGTCGCCGACAACTACGAGTGCTGCAAACTTATAGATGCGTCCGCCCTTGACCGTCTTGGATACACGGTTAATGGTAATGACGCGCTCGACGAGCTCTAAATTCGATGCATCAATCTTAGCCAAAAGTCTTCCTCCTTACTGTAATCAGAAGTCCAGTCCGCCTTCGCGGGCACCCTCTGCAAGTTCCTGAACACGGCCCTGGTAGACATAACCGCCGCGGTCAAAAACAACTTCTTTAATCTTCTTTTTCGCTGCGCGTTCGGCAAGAGTCTTGCCGACGGCGCGGGCTGCGTCTTTGTTTCCGCCATAGTTCTTGAAGCCCTTTTCATTGCTGGACGCGGCACAGAGCGTGGTGCCTGTGGTGTCGTCAATAATCTGGGCATAGATGTTGTCCAGGGAGCGGTATACGCTGAGACGCGGGCATTCCGGCGTACCGGAGATCTTACCGCGGACTCTCTTATGACGTTTAAGACGAGCTTTGTTGGTATCAGGTCTTGTAACCATTGCGATTCACTCCTTTTCTTAGCCTGCGGCGGCCTTACCGGCTTTGCCTTCTTTGCGGCGAATGTGTTCGTCCGCATACTTGATGCCTTTGCCCTTATAGGGTTCCGGCGGGCGTTTTTCGCGTACTTCTGCGGCGAACTGGCCAACCTTCTGGTTGTCCGCGCCGGAGACGATGATCTTGTTCGGGGTCGGGGTCTCAACCGTGAGACCGTCCGGAACCGCCATTTCGACCGGATGGGAATAACCAACGGTCAGGGTCAGGGTCTTGCCCTGGGCAGCGGCACGGTAACCGACACCGTTGACCTCGAGTTCCTTCTTGAAGCCTTCGGAAACACCGACGACCATGTTGTGCAGAAGCGAACGCGTCAGGCCGTGGAGTGCACGGTTTTCTTTGCTGTCATCCGGACGCTCGACCGTAAGAACGGCGCCGTCCAGTTTGACTGTCATGTTCGGATGAACTGTTCTGGTAAGCGTGTCCTTCGGACCCTTCACGGTAACAGTCTGTCCGTCAACTTTGACTTCAACGCCGGCCGGAATATCGATCGGCTTTTTGCCTATACGTGACATTCACTGTTCCTCCTTACCAAATAAATGCGAGGACCTCGCCGCCGACATTGGCTTTGCGGGCCTCCTTATCCGTCATAACGCCCTTCGGCGTGGACAGGATGGCAATGCCCAGGCCCTTCATGACCTTCGGCATATCTTCACAGCTTGTGTAGATGCGCAGACCCGGCTTGGAAACTCTCCGGAGACCGGTGATGACCGGGGATCTGTTGGCACCGTACTTCAGGGTGATGGTGATGATTCCCTGCTTCCCGTCTTCCTCGACGGTGAAGCCTTTAATGTACCCTTCATCAACAAGAATCTGAGCAATAGCCTTCTTCATGTTGGATGCGGGAATCTGTACAGTATCATGCTTTGCGGAATTGGCATTCCGAATTCTGGTCAGCATATCTGCTACGGAATCAGTAATCTGCATGTTGTATTTCCCTCCTTGCTATTGCTCTCTTACCAGCTTGCCTTTTTGACACCCGGGATCTGTCCCTTGTGGGCAAGCTCGCGGAAGCAGACGCGGCACACTCCGTATTTACGAAGGTATGCATGCGGTCTTCCGCAGATCTGACATCTGTTATGCTGCCGGGTGGAATACTTTGCCGGCCGGGCAGCCTTGACTTTCATGGATGTTTTGGCCACAGTTCATACCCTCCTTACTTTGCAAACGGAGCGCCCATCAGCGTGAGCAGTTCCTTGGCTTCTTCGTCCGTCTTCGCGGTGGTGATGAACGAAATGTCCATACCGCGGATGGCGTCGATCTTGTCGTAGTCGATTTCGGGGAAGATCAGCTGCTCACGGACACCCATGGAGTAGTTTCCTCTTCCGTCGAAGGAGTTCGGATTGATTCCGCGGAAGTCACGCACGCGCGGGAGCGCGAGGTTGAAGAACCGGTCCAGGAATTCATACATCCGGTCACCGCGAAGCGTAACCTTCGCACCGATGATCATGCCTTCACGAAGTTTGAAGTTTGCAACGGATTTCTTGGCCTTGCAAAGCACCGGTTTCTGACCGGTAATAATGGAAAGGTCATTGACGACCGCTTCAAGCACTTTGGAGTTCTCCTTGGCTTCTCCGCAGGCGACGTTGATGACGATCTTGTCGAGCTTCGGAATCTGCATGGGGCTCTTGTACTCGAATTTCTTCATAAGAGCGGGGGCCACATCCTTGACATACATATCTTTCAGTCTTGCCATTGTTCTGTGTCCCTCCCTTATTCGAACTGCGCGCCGCACTTCTTGCAGACGCGAACTTTTTTACCATCTTTTACAGCATGTCCGACGCGGGTCGGTTTCTTGCACTTCGGGCAGACAAGCTGAACTTTGTCGGCATAGAGAGCACTCTCTGCCTTGACGAGTCCGCCGACTTCACCCATTCTGCGGGGTTTGACATGCTTGGTGATGATATTGATACCTTCGACGATGACTTTGCCTTCGGCCGGGGATACGGCAAGGACCTTACCCTGCTGGCCGTGGTATTTGCCGTTGATGACAACGACTTCGTCACCGGTCTTAACATGAACCTTATTCATACTAGCTGTACCTCCCGATTAGAGTACTTCCGGAGCAAGGCTCAGGATCTTGGTAAATTCCTTACCTCTCAGCTCTCTGGCCACAGGCCCGAAAATACGGGTTCCTCTCGGACTCTTGTCTTCTCTGATAAGAACAGCTGCATTTTCGTCGAAACGGATGTAGGTGCCGTCTTCGCGGCGGACGCCTTTCTTGCTCCGGACCACAACTGCTTTCACTACTTCGCCTTTTTTCACACCGCCGCCGGGCGTTGCTTTCTTAACGGAAGCAACAATAACGTCGCCGATGTTGGCGTATCTCCTGCCGGTACCTCCCAGTACACGGATGCACATGATTTCTTTGGCACCTGAGTTGTCGGCTACCTTGAGGAGTGTCTGCTGCTGAATCACAGTAATTCCCTCCTTATTTACTTGGCCTTCTCAATAATTTCGACGACGCGCCATCTCTTATCTTTGGACATGGGGCGGGTCTCCATCAGAAGAACTCGATCGCCGACGCGGCACTCGTTGTTTTCATCGTGTGCTTTATATTTAACGGTGCGATTTACGATCTTCTTGTAAAGCGGATGTTTTACGCGGTCTTTAACGGTAACGACGACCGTTTTATCCATTTTGTCGCTGGATACGACGCCGACCTGAGTCTTTCTAAGATTTCTTTCGCTCATGCTTCAAACCTCTCTTTCGCTTAGGCTTCTGTGCCGTGAAGCTCGACGTCGCGCTGAATGGTCTTAATGCGGGCGATGTCTTTCTTGACAGCACGGATGCGGGTCGGATTTTCCAGCTGGTTCGTGGCCTGCTGGAAACGAAGTTTGAACAGTTCGTCCTTGAGTTCCAGAAGCTTCTCGTCAAGCTCGGCGGCGGACAGTTTTTTCAGTTCCTGAGCTTTCATTACTGTTCACCCTCTTCTTTCTTCACAAACTTGCACTTGATGGGAAGCTTGTTCGAAGCAAGACGCATGGCCTCACGGGCAAGGTCTTCGTCGACGCCGGCAATCTCGAAGAGAATGCGGCCC
>ONLO01000198.1 GCA_900318715.1 uncultured Eubacteriales bacterium
ACCGGTTGATGAGGTTCGTAATGGTGGTCTTGCCCGCTCCGGTGCTGCCGACGAAGGCAATCTTCTGTCCGGGCATGGCATAGAGTTTGATGTCGTGCAGGACCATCTTGTCGTCCGTGTAGCCGAAGTCGACGTCGTTGAACGTGACGCCGCCTTCCACCTTCCGGTACGTGACCGTGCCGTCCGCCTGATGCGGATGACGCCACGCCCAAAGACTGGTGCGCTCCTCGGACTCTTTCAGAGAACCGTCTTCCGCATACTCCGCCGGAACCAGTTCCACGTAGCCGTGGTCCTCTTCGGACGGCTCGTCCATGAGGTCAAAGACGCGCTTGGCGCCGGCCATGGCCATGGCAATGGTGTTGGCCTGTGCGCTCAGCTGGGAGACCGGACGGGTGAAACCCTTGTTCAGTTGCAGGAAGGCAATGAGGGTACCGAGGGTCAGTCCGCCGAAGTGGCCGCCGAGCGCCAGAAAGCCGCCGATGACCGCGCAGAGAACGTAACTCAGGTGTCCGAGGTTGTTGTTGACCGGCATCATAATGTTGGCAATGGTGTTGGCGCGGTTGGCGCTGTCACAGAGCCGGTCATTGAGTTTGTCAAACTCCTCCAGACACTGCTCTTCGTGGCAGAATACCTTGACCACTTTCTGGCCGGTCATCATTTCTTCCACATAGCCGTTGACGGCCCCGAGGTCCTTCTGCTGCTTCGTGAAATACCGGCCGGACATGCCGCCCAGTTTGACCGCCACCACGCCCATGAGCCCCACCATGAGGAGCGTCAGGACGGTGAGCGGAATGCTCAGGACGATCATGGAAATGAGTGTGGACGTAACGGTAATAATGGAGTCTATGAACTGCGGAATGGTCTGTCCGAACAGCTGCCGCATGGTGTCGACGTCATTCGTGTAGACGGACATAATGTCGCCGTGCGAATGCTGGTCGAAGTACTTGATGGGCAGCGTTTCCATGTTCGTGAACATCTCGTTGCGCAAGCGCTTCATGGTCCCCTGGCTGATCCGGATGTTGATGAGGTTGAACATGAGGGTGGACATGGCTCCCGCCATGAGGACGAGGGCAATGTAGCCGAGCATCCGGGCCAGCGGTCCGAAATCCGGCACAGCCTGTTCGGTCAGCGGAACAATGTAGTCGTCCACCAGATTCCGCATGAAGAGTGTTCCCGCCAGCGTGGCAAGCGTGGACGCCACGATGCCGAGGATGACAAACACATATTTAATTTTGTTTCCCTTCAGGAGATACGCAAGCACCCGCTTGAACAGCTGCATGGGGTGCTCCACGGTCGGCTTCATAATGGCGCCTCTCGGTGCTCTTGCCATAGTGTCTCCCCCTCCTTACTGCGGCTGGTCGAAATCTCCGCCGCCCCTGGTCTGGGTCTCGTGGATTTCCTGGTAAATGCTGCTGTGCTCCAGCAGGTTTTCGTGCGTGTCGAACCCGAGCACACGGCCGCTCTCCAGAACGAGGATGCGGTCCGCGTCCTGGATGCTGGAAATGCGCTGGGAAATGATGATTTTCGTCGTGGACGGGATAAATTCCCGGAACGCGGTCCGGATCCGTGCGTCCGTAGCCGTATCCACCGCGCTGGTGGAATCGTCCAGTACCAGGACCTTCGGTTTCTTCAGAAGCGCGCGTGCAATGCAGATCCGCTGCTTCTGGCCGCCGGAGACGTTGGTGCCGCCCTGTTCAATCCGGGTGTCATAGCCGTCCGGGAACTGCTCAATGAATTCATCGGCACAGGCCAGACGGCAGGCCTCCCGGCACTCCTCGAGCGTGGCATCCGGGTTGCCCCAGCGCAGGTTTTCAAGGATGGTGCCGGAGAAAATCTCGTTTTTCTGAAGGACCACGGACACCGCGTTCCGCAGGGTTTCGAGGTCGTATTCCCGAACGTCGTATCCGCCCACTTTCACACTTCCGGTGGTAACGTCGTACAGACGGCTGATGAGGCTGACCAGGGTCGTCTTGCCGCAGCCGGTCGGCCCGATGATGCCGATGGTCTCCCCGGAATGGATGTGCAGGTCAATGTGCCGCAGGGCGCGCTGTTTGGCGCCGTGCGGGTACGAGAAATCCACCCCTTCAAAGTCAATGTCCCCGTTCGGGACCTCCATGACCGGATTCTCCGGGTTTACAATGTCGGCTTTTTCATTCAGGACTTCACTCATACGCTCGGCACTGGCCGTGCTCATAGTCAGCATGACGAAGATCATGGAGAGCATCATCATGGAAATAAGGACACTCATGACGTAACTGAAGAGCTGGGTCAGGTTGCCGGTGGTCATGGTGCCGGCGACAATGAAGCGGGCCCCGAACCAGGAAATGGCAATCATCATGCCGAAGATGATGAGCATCATACCGGGCGCGTTGGCCGCGACAAACGTCTCGGCCTTGACGAACAGACGGTACAGATTATCCGTTGCCGTCCGGAACTTCTGGTTTTCATAGTCTTCCCGGACAAATGCTTTGACCACACGGATGCCGCCGACGTTCTCCTGCACACTGGCGTTGAGGTCGTCGTACCGTTCAAAGACCTGTTTGAACACCGGGATGGTGAAGTGGATGACGATGAACAGGAACACGGCCAGGACGGCCAGCGCAGCAAGGAACAACAGGCTGATCCGCCGGTTGATGGTGATGCACATAATGAGGCTGGTAATCATCATCAGCGGCGCCCGGACGGCAACGC